>NZ_JBTXLR010000003.1:0-261046 GCF_054871685.1 Myroides sp. LJL116 | reverse complement strand
GTTTTGCCATATTTACTTGAATTACTTATACTAATTTAAGTATATTGGATTGTAATTCAAATAATTATAACGGTGTTTTTTACTTAAAAATACAAAAAAGGGGCTATCTCATTTGAGACAGCCCCTTTTACTATATTATTCACACCCATCTATAGAGCAACTATTGCCTTGAGTAGTGGAAGGGTTATCTTGACTCACAGTAGATTCTTCATAAGCTTGGGTTAGCGCTTGTAAAAAGCTTTCTACTGGTTGTGCCCCTGAGATACCATAGGTTCGATTAATTACAAAGAAAGGTACTCCTTGAATTTGTAATTCTTTAGCCTGGTTGATATCTTCATTTACCTGATCCAGATATTCTTGAGATTCTAAAACGTGGGTAACTTCTTGCTCTTTTAAACCAATTTGCGTAGCTAATTGCTTTAGCACTTGTATATCTCCGATATTTAGCCCGTCAGTAAAGTAAGCTTTAAACAGAGCCTCATTCATCTGTGGAGCTAATTGGCGATCTTGAGCTAGTTGAATCAACCTTTGTGCTCTTAAGGTATTTACTGGAATACACTTATCTAGATTCATTTTGATTCCCACTTGTTGGGCAGCTTGGGTTACATGTGCAAACATTTGTTTGATTTGTTGCGCTGGATAACCTTTATGTTCAATTAAATACTGCTCATTACTAATAGATAGTGCTTCTATTGGTAATGTAGGATCTAATTGGTAACCTTTATATATAATTTCAATCTTGTCCTTGAAGTTTAACTGGTTAATTGCTAATTCCAAGTTTTTTTTACCTATATAACAAAAGGGACAGTCTAAATCTGACCATATTTCTATTTTCATTGCATTCTCATTTAGAATTAAGGATTCAAGATACGTTTTGTTTTTTGTTTTTCTCTAAAGAATAACACATTATTAGCATTTAAAAGTAAGGTAATTTCATCTTTATGCCATCAATTTAGTTGTTAGATAATACTTTGTTTATTTCACCATTTTTGCTAAAAACAGGGGTTTAACTAGAATAATGTACTATTTAATAGGTGAAACACTTCTGTTTTAGTGTTATTTACCATTGTAGGTACTTTTACTTACGGGTGTTTTTTAAGGTTATTAAAGTGTTTTTTAGTGAATTGTAGGGAATAGCTTTTTTTAGAGTTTCGTTAACAAAAATAGATATTGAAGCTATATAGAAGAGTTAATTTGAGTTTTTTATGATATTTTATAAATATAATCTTATTATTTTATCTGTTTTAATAATTTAAAGTTCATAATTTATCACAATAAGTTAATTATTGTTTAAAATATTTAAATTTTATTTAATACATTTATACTTATAAGAAATATAGTATTTACCAATATAATAATTGATTTATGAAAAGAATTATACTTTTATCTATGTTCCTATCCTATGGCTTGACCCAAGCACAGGATACTAATATTGGGGTTGGTATAGGAACGCTTTTACCGGACGCTTCTGCCGCCTTACATATTTCCTCTACCAATAAAGGAGTGATTTATCCAAACATTTCTTTATCGAGTAGAACCGATAAAGCAGCTATCTCTGGTGGAGCTCCTAAAGTGGGATTAATGATTTTTAACACTACCAATGATGACACCAAGGATTTAACTCCAGGCTTTTATGTTTGGGGAGAAGACAAAACAGTAGCTGACACAGATAAATTTAGATGGATACACATTGTCACTAGTGCTGAAATTAAGAAATATATAAGTGATAATACTAGCACTTACACTTTAGATGTAACTGCAAAAATTCCAGATGATAATAATGAGAAAACACAAATTGCTACATTAAAGGATGCTGCGGGATTATCTCAAGGTAGTTTTACAGAGACCCTGACAGCACTTACAGGAGAACTTGTCTTAACACCGACATATTATGACTCTAACTCAAAGCAGATTCGTTATTTGTATGAAAGAGAAAGCGGGATTAAAGATACTATTTTCATTGGTGATGATGTAATACAGAGCTTTGAACATATTGTGAATAATGATTATGTAACAAATATTCTGAAAAATCTTATCAAAAATAGCGCTGGTAGTGTAAATATTAGTAAAGATGCAGATGATTATGTGTTTTCTTATACAGATGCGAGTAATCAGACACAAACCTTTAATCTTACCACAGAAATTAGAGCAAAACAAGCATATACTAGTGCATCTGCAGTAGCTCCAACAGCAACAACAGGGAGTGGATTAAGTATTGTTACTGGTAAAACAGGAGACACACCATTTAATTTTTTAGAAACTGTTACATCATTAAAACGTGAAAAAAATGGAGCTACTCCTGTAACTTATTCTTATCTTAATGAAACTGGTAATGCAGATCCTGTTACTATTAAACCAGTTAGTGATTTAATTGAAGATGTAGATATTTTCTTTGGTGACACTAATGTTATTAATAAAGTTAAAAATATTTCTACTGGAAGTATAGCTTCAGGATGGTATAATCTAGCAGATAGTAAGCCTGCTACTGCAGTAGATCAAGTGGTATATAATACATCAAAAGCTATTATTGGTAGCAATCAAGAAAAAAACCATGCTCAAAGTACAAATATTAAACTGCAAGTAGAAGGTGATGTATTAATCAGCGGTAAGCTTATAACGGCTCATTCCATGTATGCCGATTACGTATTTGAGAAGTACTTTGGTGGACATTCTACCATTAATGATAAATATGTTTTTAATGATTTAGCATATGTAGAAGAGTTTGTTAAGGCGTATAATCACCTTCCTGGAGTAACGAGTATTTCAGAATTAAGCCGCTCAGAGGATGGTGGATATTATGTAGACTTTAGTAAATTAGCTATTGAGCAATTAGAGAAAATTGAGGAATTATATCTACATACTATTGATCAGCAAAATCAATTAGAGTCTTTAAAGCAAAACGTGCAAAGCATGGAGAATAGGCTTTTAGAATTAGAGCGTTTAATGTTAGAGAAGAACCAATAGATTTATTTTCTTTACCATGTAATGGTTAAATTAAATAAAGGCTAACTTAAATGGAAAAAAAATAAGAAAGCTAGTTGTAAATATATTAAGTTTAAAAGAGTATTTTCTACGGAGAATACTCTTTTTTTTATTTATATATGGCTTTTTTTCTTAGTACAATTAATCTGTCTTGTAATAAGAGAATATCTAAGTTATATCTCTGGGCAATATAAGCGATTGTCTCTTTGGTATATATAAATACATGGGTGAGGTCTTTTATATAATACCAGGAATCAAAATCAACTTTCCCGCTGTAAAGATGGGTTTTTATAATCAAATGACCATTGGGCTTTAAAATGGATAAAAGTGTTTCTATTTCTTTTTTTGGGAAGTAAAAGTGTTCGAAAACCTCACATGAGAATATATAATCATATGTATTGTTTTTATAATCTACTTCAGGTGCAAAATAAGGATCATAAAGATCAATGGTATATCCTTTTTTCTTAAGTAAATAGCTAGTTACTGCTGCACTTCCACAACCGAAATCTAAGCCTTGCTGTTCTTTAGTACAATGAAGGGAGATTTGATCCACTAAGTCTTTCACAAAGTTTTGGTAACCAATATCCTCTACATCATTGTTATGCATCAGATAATGTTGTTTTTCTTGCTTTTCACTATAGTGAAACCGGCTATCTTTTACATATCCATGGCATTGTGTGCATAGATAAAAACCAGAGGTATTCTTATGGTATAATTCCTCCTCACATAAAGGACAATTCATAGTAATAATAATAATAATAATAATTTGAGGATATCGCTGTAATAAAATACTAAAGTACATTATTTTATTCAATGTGCCTAAGTGGGATAATACCTGAGTATTTTATGTTAAATAAAGATTTTATATTAAATTATTTTTACTTAAGTAAGATAATTATAGGAGTTTATTAGGATTATTAGATAGATATTTCTTAAATTTAATATAAAATTATAAGGAAGATGTTTTACTTATAATAATTAAAATATTATATACAATTTACCTATGAAAAAAATTCCAGTTTTACTAAGTGTATTATCTTTATGTTTATCAGGCGGAGTATTTGCTCAACAAGCAAAAAATAGCCCAGCTAAGGCTGATCAAGATTTATCGGTAGAGGAAGTTGCTAAAAAGTTAGCAAACCCCGTTGCAAAGCTTATCAGTTTACCTATTGAGGTAGATACGGATTTTGGGGTAGGCCCATTTAGAGGGACTAGAAATACTACTAATATTCAACCAGTAATGCCTTTTCAAATCTCTGAAAAGTGGAATGTGATTACAAGGGTTGTTTTACCTGTTGTTATGCAGTATGATATTACAGGGCCTGCAACAAGACAAAGGGGATTAAGTGATACGGAAGTAACTGCGTTTTTTAGCCCAATTCCTAAAAAGGAAGGTTTAATTTGGGGGGCAGGTCCTATCTTTTTAGCTCCTACGGGAACCCAAGATCTTTTAACTAATAAGAAATGGGGGGTAGGTCCTTCGGCTGTTGCTCTTATACAAAAAAATGGATGGACAGCTGGAGCAATGATTAATCAAGTATGGAGTTTTGCAGGAGATAGAAATCGCGATGCAGTAAATCAGATGTTAGTGGAGCCTTTTGCTAGCTACCAATGGAAAAGTGGAGCAGGAGTCATGATCTTAGCAGAATATAGCCAAGATTGGAGACATGATAGAAGTAGTATGATTATGCAAGCAAGTGTAAGTGGAATTACAAGCATAGGAGAACAAAAGGTACAAATCCTAATTGGACCTAGAGTTACTGTATTTGGGCCAAGTGAAATGCGTTCTGACCTAGGGTTTACTTGCGGAATAACTTTACCGTTTATTAAATAATCAGTATAGTTTGAAATAGATTTATTTTTTATAAATAATATAGAAAAAGCCCTTCATTGTAAAATGAAGGGCTTTTATATATTAAGTAAGATAAATCAGATTTGACAAACGTTTATTATTTTACTTTATTCACGATAGCTGCAAAAGCTGCTGGGTGATTCATAGCTAAATCTGCAAGAACTTTACGGTTCAATTCGATGTTGTTAGCTTTAATTTTCCCCATGAACTGAGAATAGCTAAGTCCGTGTTGTCTAGCTCCTGCGTTAATACGCATGATCCATAATGAACGGAAGTTTCTTTTCTTTTGTTTTCTGTCACGGTAAGCATATACCATTGCTTTTTCTACCGCGTTTTTAGCTACTGTATAAACGTTTTTACGTCTTCCAAAGTAACCTTTGGCTTGCTTCAAAATTCTTTTTCTTCTTGCTCTTGAAGCTACTGCATTTACTGATCTTGCCATTTCTTTAAAATGTGTTTTTGTAGTGGGCGGTTAAATATAACACTTGCTAAATTCTTAGTTTGCCACACTCCAGGGTTATTAAATTGTTTTAACCGAATTCCAATTAAGGATTAGATTAATCTTAATTGATCTTTGATACTTGCTGTATCTGCTTTAGACACTAATCCAGTGTGAGTTAAAGCTAATTTACGCTTTTTAGATTTTTTAGTCAAAATGTGACTTTTAAAAGCGTGTTTTCTTTTGATTTTTCCAGAGCCAGTTAGTTTGAAACGTTTCTTAGCGCTAGATTTAGTTTTCATTTTAGGCATTTCTTTCCTAGGTATTAATGATTATCTTACTTAACTATTTTTTTAATTCTTAGTTAGAATTATACTTTTTTCTTTTTAGGAGCGATAAACATAGTCATACGCTTTCCTTCTAATACAGGCATAGATTCAACTTTACCGTACTCTTCAAGATCCTGTGCTAGTCTTAATAATAAAATTTGACCTTGATCTTTATAAATGATAGAACGACCTTTAAAGAAAACGAATGCTTTTAATTTAGAACCTTCTTTTAAGAATTTCTCAGCATTTTTCTTTTTGAACTCATAGTCGTGCTCATCAGTTTGAGGACCAAAACGAATCTCTTTAACAGTGATTTGAGTTGACTTAGCCTTTAGCATTTTTTCACGCTTCTTTTGCTCGTAAAGGAATTTTTTATAATCAATTACTTTACAAACAGGTGGTTCTGCATTTGGCGAAATCTCCACCAAGTCCAATTCTAACTGTTCAGCAATACGCATTGCGTCTGCTAATTTGTATACACCAAGTTCAACATTGTCTCCAACAAGTCGAACTTCAGGAACGCGGATGGCATTGTTAATTCTATGCGCATCTTTTTTTTCTTCGCGAGGTCTATAACCTCTGTTTTGTCTTACTGCTATGGCTTTAAAAGTTTTTGCTTGTCTTACCAAGCGTTATACATTATATTTTATTCTCCAAACTGTTTGATAGAGGCTTTCACTTGTTCTTGTACTAAAGCAACAAACTCTTCTACCTTCATTGTTTGGTTAGATTTTCCGGAGTCTCCGTGTTTTCTTACAGAAATGGTACCATTTTTTTCTTCCTCTTCACCTACAATCAACATGTAAGGGAATTTTTGTACCTCTGCTTCTCTAATTTTCTTACCGATAGTTTCATTACGGTTATCTACCAGGGTGCGAATTTCGTGATTTTCTAGCAAATCTAAAACTTTTTTCGCATATTTTTCGTATTTCTCACTTAAAGACAGGATAATAGCCTGTTCTGGCACTAACCAAAGTGGGAAATTACCTGCTGTATGCTCTAATAGAATAGCGATAAATCTCTCCATTGAACCAAAAGGAGCACGGTGAATCATTACTGGACGGTGTAATTCATTATCCGATCCTTTGTAAGTTAGGTCAAAACGCTCTGGTAAGTTGTAGTCCACTTGAATTGTTCCAAGTTGCCAGCTTCTTCCTAAAGCATCTTTTACCATAAAGTCTAATTTAGGTCCGTAAAAAGCAGCTTCACCACTTTCAACTACATAATTTAAACCTTTGTCTTTAGCTGCATTGATGATAGCTTGTTCTGCTTTTTCCCAATTTTCAACCGATCCAATGTATTTATCTGGGTTATCTAAATCTCTTACAGAAACTTGAGCAGTAAAGTTCTCAAATCCAAGAGATCCGAATACATATAATACTAGGTCAATTACTTTTTTGAATTCTTCATCTAATTGTTCTGGAGTACAGAAAATATGTGCGTCATCTTGAGTAAATCCTCTAACTCTTGTTAACCCATGAAGCTCTCCTGATTGTTCGTAACGGTATACTGTTCCGAATTCAGCAAAACGCTTAGGTAGATCTTTATAAGACCATGGTTTAGCATTATAAATCTCACAGTGATGAGGACAGTTCATCGGTTTTAGTAAAAACTCTTCTCCTTCCACAGGTGTATGGATAGGTTGGAAACTGTCTTCTCCATATTTTGCATAGTGTCCAGAAGTTACATATAGTTCTTTTTGTCCAATATGTGGAGTTACTACTTGCTCGTAACCTGCTTTTTTCTGTGCTTTTCTTAAGAATTGCTCTAATCTTTCTCTTAAGGCAGCACCTTTAGGTAACCATAAAGGTAAACCTTGTCCTACTTTTTGAGAGAATGTGAATAATTCTAATTCTTTTCCTAATTTACGGTGGTCTCTTTTCTTAGCTTCTTCTAAAAGAGCAAGATATTCCGTTAAATCTTTTTGTTTAGGGAAGGAGATACCATATACACGTGTTAATTGTTTAT
This sequence comes from Myroides sp. LJL116, assembly GCF_054871685.1. Classification (NCBI taxonomy): domain Bacteria; kingdom Pseudomonadati; phylum Bacteroidota; class Flavobacteriia; order Flavobacteriales; family Flavobacteriaceae; genus Myroides; species Myroides sp. LJL116. The sequence goes on along the minus strand of NZ_JBTXLR010000003.1, from coordinate 253,476 downwards.
TTTTCTCGTTTCCTCTCCAATATGCTCCAGCTACAGATAAAACTTTGAAAGCTTTGATAATTCCTGTATTTGGAATATGTCCACCTCTACATAGATCCGTAAAAGTTGAATGATCACAAAATGTGATTGTTCCATCTTCTAAGTTCTCTATTAATTCTACCTTGTATGGGTTGTTTTGTTCTTGGTAATATGCTAATGCATCTGCTTTTGAAGTAGAACGCATTTTGAAATCATGCTTTTGTTTAGCAATCTCTAGTACCTTAGCTTCAATTTGTTTAAAGTCAGCATCTGTTATTTTGTGATCTTGGAAGTCCACATCGTAATAGAATCCGCTTTCAATTGAAGGACCAATAGTTAAGATAACTCCAGGGTATAACTCTTGTAAAGCTTGCGCCATTACGTGAGATGTAGAGTGCCAAAAAGCTTGCTTTCCTTGGGTATCATTCCAAGTATATAAAACTAGACTACCATCTTGGGTCAACTCGGTGGTGGTTTCGATGGTGGTGCCGTTAAAGCTTGCTGAAATAACATTTCTAGCTAAGCCTTCGCTTATACTTTTTGCAACATCGAATGCAGTCACCCCTGAGGCGAACTCTTTCACTGAACCGTCTGGTAATGTAATTTTAATCATAATTAATTTCAAAAATAAAAGGCAAATATACTGAAAATACTAGAGAATAACAACATTCCTTAAAGCAGGAACTGTTTTTTTATTAAATATTTCTTCTATTGGTAATAAATGTCAGTATATAAGGTTTTTTATATGTGTTATTGGGTTATATTTTAATGTTTATTTTAGTTAATTAAATACCTAGTAGAGTTTTACTATCTATGTTATTTTGCTTTCTAAGCTTGGAAGAAGTAGGCTGTTTTTAACCATTCCCCTCTAGGTTGGTTTAATGTATTTCTAAAATGATAAGGAGAGTTAATGTTTAGGTAGTTTTGTAAATTACTTCAAATAAACTTCCGTCTTCACATTTTAGAGTTTTAGCTGGGTATTTTAATAATAAAGCATAATCATGGGTAACCATTAAAATGGTTTTTCCACTTTGATTTATACTTCTTAAAAGCTCCATTACCTCTGCACTTGTTTGAGGGTCAAGATTACCTGTAGGTTCATCAGCAAGAATTAAATCTGGATCATTTAACAGAGCTCTTGCAATTGCAACGCGTTGTTGTTCTCCACCGGAAAGTTGATGCGGCATTTTTTGAATATGATCTAACATGCCAACGGCTTTTAACACTTCTTCAATTTTTCGATCGATTGCTTGGGATTCGCTCCAGCCAGTTGCTTTTAACGCAAAATGAAGATTCCCATATATGGTTCGATCTGGAAGAAGTTTAAAGTCTTGAAATACGATTCCTAAAGAGCGTCTTAAATATGGTATGTCTCTTTGTTTTAAAGTTTTCAAATCATAGTCTACAATACTACCGTATCCGTGGTCCAAAGGTAGGTCAGCGTAAAGTGTTTTCATAAAACTACTTTTACCTGCCCCTGTTTTACCAATGATATAAATAAACTCTCCTTTGTCAACATTTAAATTAACATTGGAAAGAATCTTGTTTTTATTTTGATAAATATCGACTCCTTGTAATGACAATACTGTTTTAGACATAAATATGAATGTGAAATTTTGGGTAAATGTACTAAGTTTAATTATTTTACCATAATAAAGCCAAATAAATATAAGCTTAGAAAGTATTGTTTTACCTTACTTAAGCTATTTGATCTTAGTTTTTCTTACCCAAGAGAGTAAAAGGGTTTATGGATACGCCTAAAGTTACGAAAAAACGAGTAGATGGCTTTAATTCTAATAATGGATTAGAGAATTTTTTACCTTTCTCAAATAGCTCTGCTTTATAGGTGCTTTTAACTCCTGTTTTTGCAGTAAGAATTAAGTCCCCAAAAGCTTTTTCATACTTAAGCCCCGAGTTTATATCGATTTGACGATAGATATAGGTCTGGTTTTCTTTGAATGCATCAAACAAATAAAAGTTTACTTGTTCTAGGTCCGTTCCAATAGAGAGTCTTGAGCTACTGCCAAAGGTTTTTCTTAAGTGCATACCACTAGGTAAGGTAATGTCTAATAAATAATTTCTACCTAATTGATTTTGGTATGCAATTATCGGTAGGACAGGGAACTGAACTTTAGGGTCTATGTTGAATAAGACTCCTAGACTAAAATTAGTTTTTTGATCGCTTTTAATTATCAGTATACTGGAGAATAAACCTTTTATTCTTTCGAAATTTTTGATACTAGTATCTAATCTTAAACTACCTGAGAAGATAGCTCTTTTTCCCCAAAGAGTAGTGGTGTATAGAGTATTGAAAGAAAATAAAATCTCATGATAGGTTTTAATATGGGAAAGGTTTTCTTGGTTGATAGGATTGGTTATATTTCCATCAAATCGTACATTGGAATAGCCTATGGATGATCCGATAATCCATCTGTTTTTGGCAAAAAATCGCATATTAGCGCTAACCCTTATGTGTTCAAAATGGTTAACTCTATTTGGACTTTCACTTGAATGTGCGCCTTTGTATTTATAATTATACGGCCCATTGAAGGTATAGTCAATATTCAAAGGACGAAGTCTAGTAAAGTGGTCTGTTGTATAGGTTACAATTTTCTTAGGAACAGAAATCTGTTGGGATAAACTATCCTTTTCTTGGGCATTACTAGAATGGTAAATAAAAAAGCAAAGAAGGAGTAAAACGTTGTTTTTGAAAGCTATCATTTTTAAGGCACTTGATTTTAAAAGAAAGAGGGTCTGTTTGGGTTTTAAAAAGGGAACTAAGGTAGTGTTTTATTTAAAATTATAAAGTTTTTATTGCTAATGCTTAAATAAAAGACTATTAAAAAGCAGTGAAGGTATTTGTTATTTGCTATTAGGATTTTTTTGTTTGGGTAATAAGTCCTTATAATGTGGTAAAAGGGGACGTTTTAAAATAAGTTATAAAATCATCAAAGGCAGCCTTGAAAAAAGACTGCCTTTGATGTTCTAACTAACCAATTTATTATTCCCTTAATTATTTCATACCTGATGTTTTACGTTTACAATGCAAAAATAGGGCGCTTTTTCACATGGAAGTTTATCTAAATGTTATCAAATAGCTAATAAAGTGATATGTGGTTTTTTTTTGTTTAACCCCATAGCTCTAAGGGCCAGTTAAATAAGGGTTTTTGGCGATTTTACAATAGTATTTATATGGGGTAAAAGTGTTAAAAGTTGTACTTGTTTGTTAGCTTTGCACAAATTTTTTTACAGCTATGAATATTATTAAACAACTTGTTATTATAGCAGGGTGTCTCGCCTTTGGCGAATTAGTTATTAAAGTACTTCCACTTAAACTACCATCAAGTATAATTGGATTGCTTTTATTGTGGACTTTATTGAAGATGCAATGGGTTAAGGTTAAGGATATTGAGCAATTAAGTAGTTTTTTGCTTCAAAATATGGGGCTGTTTTTCGTTCCACCTTGTGTGGCTATGCTCAATTATTTTGATCTAATTAGCGATTCTATTATTCCTATCCTTTTAACTACAGTTGGAAGTACTGCCGTAGTAATGTTTACTACTGGATTAACCCATCAAATTTTAAGAAAGAAAAAATGATTTATTTTGAAAGTGCCGAGTTTATCTTGTTTTTAACCTTGAGTGTCTATGCTCTTGCTTTAACCTTGTCTAGTAAGTATAAGTATATGATATTCAACCCTATTATATTTAGTATTTTTGTATTAATAGGGTATTTATTGGTGTTAGATATACCTTATGAAAAGTATAACCAAGCAGGAAAGTATATTGATTTTTTCTTGCAGCCTTCTATTGTGGCTCTAGCGGTTCCTTTATATGCAAACTGGGATAAAATTAAAAACCAAATTGTTCCTATTTTAACTAGTCAATTTATAGCAAGTATTTTCGGTGTATTATCCATTGTATTATTCGCAAAATTATTAGGAGCGGAAAAAGAGATTATCTTATCTTTAGCTCCAAGTAGTATTAGTACCCCTATAGCTTTAGAGGTGTCTAAGAGTATAGGAGGTATTCCTTCGGTTACTGCCTCAGCAGTTATGCTAACTGGAATAATCGGAAGTATGGTAGGTTTTAGGTTTTTAAATCTTGCAAGAATTACTAATCCTGTCTCTCAAGGACTTGCTATGGGAAGTTCTGCAGCAGCTATGGGAACCATGCGCGCATTGCAAATAAGTGATAAATATGGAGCTTTTGCGAGTGTTGGCATGATTTTTAATGGTGTTATTACGGCTTTTTTAGCTCCCATTATTTTACAATGGATACATGTTTATTTGTAGGGCCTTAACTTTTTTTTGTTAAAAATAATGTTAAAGCGGATTTTGGGACTATTAAAAACGCCATTGATTGCTTTTTTCAATGGTATAAAATGATATATTTACAAATAAATAAATAAAAATAAAATGCGTAAAATTAATAGATTAGCTTATTTGGCTTTGGGGTTGACTGGCCTAACAGCTACGGCGCAACAGTCAGCGATTTACACCAATGGTTTAGCAGATTTTAATCACGCAGTAGCCTTATATGATGAGGAGCAATACTTAGCTGCTCAACTACTTTTTGAGAAAGTGAAAAACTCCTCTTCCGCCAACTATACTGAAGTACAAGCTGATTGTGCTTATTATATAGCTAATTGTGCTATCCGCTTAGATCAAGTAGGAGCTGAAAGAAAAATAGATGAATTCGTTAAAAATTACCCCACAAGTGCTAAACAAAATCAAGCTTATGTGGATGTAACGGATTATTATTTCTCTAAAGGTGAATATGCAAAGGCTTTACAATACGCTGGTAAAGTGAGAAGCGTTACCATTTTAGAACACAGTAAGCAGGACCGATTTTTGTTTCAAAAAGGCTATAGTTTTTTTTATGTAAAAAATCCTAAAGAAGCTAGAAAAACATTATTAAAAGTTAGACCAGAGAGCCAATGGGGAGATCAAGCTACCTATTATTTAGGCTATATGGCTTATGCAAATAACAATTATGAAGATGCTAAAAAGCATTTTGAAAAAATTGATGTTACTTCTTCTTATCAAGATAAAATGGGGTATTATAAAGCGGATATGAATTTCAAAAGTGGAAATTTTGAAAATTCATTAACCGAAGGTTTAACCCAATTAGATAAAGCTAGTGAAGCCTCTGAGCGTTCAGAACTTTCCAAAATAGTAGGGGAAAGTTATTTTAATTTGGAGCAATATGACAAAGCACTTGTTTATCTGCAAGAATACCAAGGAAAAGAAGGAAAGTGGAATAATACCGATTTTTATCAATTAGGATATACGTATTACAAACAAGGTGAGTATGATAAGGCTATAGAGCAATTCAATAAAATAATTCAAGGTAATAATAGTATTGCTCAAAATGCCTATTATCACTTAGGAGAGAGTTACTTACATACTGGAAAAAAAATCCAAGCTTTAAATGCTTTTAAAAATGCTTCGGAAATGCGTTTTGATGCTTCTATACAGCAAGATGCGTTTTTGAATTACGCCAAGCTTAGTTATGAAATTGGAAATGCCTTTGAGAGTGCTCCTAGTGTTTTAATGGCTTTTATAGAGAAATATCCTAATTCTCCACACAGAGAGGAGTTAGAAGGACTTCTTATTGATTCTTATATTACTTCTAAAAACTATAAAGATGCATTGCGTTTATTAGAGCAGAATAAATCTATAGGTAATGCTTTAGTATATCAAAAGGTAGCTTTTTACAGAGGACTTGAGCTGTATGGAGAAGGACAATACGATCAAGCTATTGTAATGTTTAATAAATCTCTTTCCGAAAAACAAGACCTAGAATTAAGTGCTAGGGCTTTGTATTGGAAGGCAGAAGCTCAATCTTCTTTAGGGAAGTATAGAGATGCCTTAAATAATTTTATAGAATTTAAAGATGCTAGTGGTTCTAGAGTGACTCCTGAATACAGCAATATTGATTATAATATTGGTTATGCTTTATTTAAGCTTAAAAATTATCCTCAAGCCTTAGAGGCGTTTACTTCTTATGTAAACACTCCTGGAATTAATTCCGATAGAAAGTACGATAGTTATCTTCGTATTGGAGATGCGAATTTTGTTTTAGGGAAATACTGGCCTGCCATGGATGCTTATAATGTGATTATAAATGCGAACCATGGAGATGTTGCTTATGCGAAATTTCAAAAAGCATTGTCTTATGGTTTTGTGGATAGACAGAATCAAAAATTACAAGAACTTGGGCTTTTCGTACAAGATTATCCGAACTCTAGTTTAGCAGATCAAGCACAATACGAGTTAGGGGTTACCTATGAGCTTTTAAAGCAAAATAATGAAGCAGTAATAGCTTTTGAAACTTTAATTACTAATTACCCTAATTCTACAAGAAAAACAAGAGCAATATTACGCCAAGGACTTATCTTTTATAATACCAACCAAAGTGAAAAGGCTTTAGCTAAGTTTAAAGATGTTGTAACGGATTCTCCGAATTCCCCAGAGGCAGTTGAAGCAGTTCAAAATGCTCGTTTGATTTATATGGACAAAGGACAAGTAGATCAATATGCTCAGTGGGTTAAAGGTTTATCTTTTATAGAGGTGTCTGACTCGGAGATCGAAAGAGACTCTTTTGATTCAGCCGATAGACAATATATTTTAAATAATAGTTCTGAAGCTATTAAAGGATATGAGCAGTACTTAAGAGAATTTCCAAATGGTAAAAATGCTTTAGCGGCTAATTTTAATTTAGCTCAACTTTACTTTGCTAATCAAGATTTAAGTAAGGCACAAAAGTATTATGCCAATGTTGTTTCTTTTGGTAAAACCCAATATAGTGAAATAAGTTTGTCTCGTTTAGCAGAAATGTATCTTAAAGAAAAGAAAGATAGCCAAGCTAAACAAGTTTTACTTCAATTAGAGGCAGAGGCATCTCAAAGCCAAAATCAGATTTTTGCAATGTCTAACTTAATGAAGCTTTACTATCAAGAGAAAGATTATCAAAAAGCTTTAGAATACGCTCAAAAAGTATTGGATAAGCCTAATTTAGACAAACGTGTAAAAAGTGATGCTCAGTTAATTGTAGCTCGTACTGCTTTTGCTACTGGTGATAAACAAAAAGCTGCTCAAGGGTATAAACAAGTATTGGTTTCTGCTACGGGTGAAGTAGCGGCCGAGGCATTATACTACCAAGCTTATTTCCAAAATGAACAAGGTCAATATGAATTGTCTAACCAAAGTGTGCAAACTCTTGCTAAAGACTATTCAGGTTATTCTTACTATGGTGCTAAAGGTTTGGTTTTAATGGCTAAAAACTTTTATGCTTTAAATGATAGTTATCAAGCTACTTACATATTAGATAGTGTTATTAAGAACTTTTCTCAATATAAAGATGTTGTATTTGAGGCCAAAAAAGAATTAGAGGCTATAAATGCTGAAGAAGCAAAGCGAAATTCATCGGTAGTTCAATAAGTACTAAAAAAATGATAGAAATGAAAAATAAAAATATATATATAGCTTTAACAGCATTTTTAGTAAGTGGTTATGGTTTTGCTCAAGATAAAAAACCAACACCAGATTTAGGTACAGAAGAAGTAACAGTTGTTAGGGGGTACGAAGCAGTTATAAATGATGCTTTTAAGGTAAAAGAAACTCCTTCGATGGACTCACAGGAACAGTTAGTGAAAAAGGAGATAGAATATACAATTACTTCTTTCCCAGTGGCTTCAACTTTTGTTCCAGAAAAAGGAGAGGTAGCACAAGTGGAGGATGCCCCTAGATTAAAACCTTTTTCTAATTACGCATTAGCATCTTTTGGAAACTATTCTAATATAAATGCTGAAGTGTTTTTAAGTGAGAAATTAGATAAGTTCTCTTCTATTGCTTTATTTGCTAAACATAAATCTGGTAAGGGCTTAAAAAAGGAACTACTAGATAATAATTTTGCTAAGACAGAATTTGCTGCGTTTTACCTTGGAGATAAAAAAGATTTTGGATGGAGAGCTGAATTAGGAGGAAGTATGCAAACTGCTAATTGGTATGGACTTGCCACGGATCGTGTTGATTTTTCCGATGCGATGCTTAATAATATTGATCCCAAGCAAAAATACAAGGATATTTATGTAAGAGCTAATTTCGATTTCAGAAATTTACCTTTCACTTCTTTAGAGGTAGGTTATGATCGTTTTTGGGATGATTACAAAACTACAGAGAATAGATTTGTTATTCGCCCAAATATTAAAACTAGAATTGGCTATGTTAGTGATTTAAAGGTTGGATTCGTTGTAGATTATGTATCTACTCAATATAAAGATTTATTTGTTAGTCCAGGTGTAGTGCAAGACATGGAATATAAAAATCTAAATTTAGGTTTACAGCCAAGTATTAGTTTTAGCGATGAGACATATTCTGTGGATTTAGGACTTGGAATTTTTTATAACGATGGTAAAATAAACTCCGGTAGTGATAATAAATTCTTTGTATATCCACAGATTAGAGCCACTTACAATTTAGTGAATGATATTTTAGTAGCTTATGCAGGAATAGAGGGAGGGTTAAAACAAAATTCTTTTAAAGATTTTGTTGCATTAAATCCTTTTGTATCTCCAAACTTGCAAATTGCTCCAACAAGTGAAAAGTATGATTTATACCTTGGGTTAAGAGGGAAATTAGATAATAATATTTCTTTCAATGTGAAAGGGTCTTATAAGAATCAAAGTGATTTTGCTACCTTTGTTAGTGGAGTATTCCCTATGAGTAGTTCAGATGAAACACCATCTTATGGCTATGGGAATTCCTTTGATGTAGAGTACCAAAATCTTAAGACATTAAATTTATTTGCTGAGTTGAGATATGAATTCGAAAGTCAAACATCTATAGGGGTTAATGCTCAATACAACCACTATAAAACCGATCAATTAAAACCTTGGAATTTACCGCGTTTTAAAGCCGGAGCGGATGTAAACTTGGAATTTGATCAAGGTTGGTTTGCTACGATGGAATTATTTTATGCAGGGGAGCGTTTTGATCGTTTTGCATTTTTTAATTCTATTACTCAAGAGCAAAGCAATTTTGTTTCTAAGCTAGATGGATATGTTGATTTAAACATTAAAGTGGGGTATCGTCCAACAATGAATTGGACCATATTTGTAACTGGAAATAATTTACTAAACAACAAATACGAAAGGTTTGTAAATTATAAAGTACAGGGGCTTCAAGGTTCATTAGGAGCTATTTACAAATTTGACTTTAGATAATTAGTAGAATAAGATGTTTTGTTTATACACAATTAGTACTTCTTTTTAATAGTTAAATATAACTTTTGTGATTATTTAAATGAAATAAGGATTACTTTTGTGAATTCAAACAAACAACAACAACAACAACAACAACAAACAACAAACAAAACATGACTTTAAAGGAAAACCTTAAAAAGATTTGTCTTGAACGATTGAATGAAAAAATCATGGCTTTTCAAGGGATAATCGAGGACCTAGCATTAGATGCTCAAAATGATGCTAAGAGTTCTGCCGGAGATAAGCATGAAACAGCTTTGTCGATGATGCATATCGAACAAGAAAATTTAAGTAAGAAAATTCGCGAAAATATTGCAATCCGCGATATTATCCAGAAAATTGACGCAAAGAAGGTATCCGATCAAGTGGAGTTTGGTAGCGTTGTTCAGTTAAATACAGTTTACTTATTCCTTTCGGCAGCATTACCAAAAATAAGCTTTGATCAAGAATCAATTTTAGCAATTTCAATGGATGCTCCTATAGCTAAGCAATTAGTAGGTAGAAAGGTAAATGACTCCTTTGTATTTAATAACTGTGAATTTAAAGTAAATTATTTAGAATAGTAATCAACTTGAAATAAAAACCAAAAGCGTAAAGACAAAAATCTTTACGCTTTTTTTATTGACTTTTTTTTGTTTTTTGTGTGTATTAAAGCCTCTGCTGGTTTGATATAGTCTTTGAAATTGTTTATATTTGTACGTTACTTATTTTACAAAAATATTATGAGCGAGGATACAAATATGAATAATTATTCGGCAGATAGCATACAAGCCCTAGAGGGAATGGAGCATGTAAGGATGCGTCCTTCCATGTATATTGGAGATGTAGGAGTAAGGGGACTTCACCATTTAGTTTACGAAGTGGTTGATAACTCTATTGATGAGGCTCTTGCTGGGTATTGTGATACTATCAAAGTTATTATCAATGAAGACAATTCTATTACAGTTGAGGATAATGGACGTGGAATTCCAGTAGATATTCATAAAAAAGAAGGTGTTTCTGCCCTAGAGGTTGTAATGACCAAAATTGGAGCAGGTGGTAAGTTTGATAAAGATTCTTATAAAGTATCTGGAGGACTTCACGGAGTTGGAGTTTCTTGTGTGAACGCTTTATCTGAGTTGCTTGTAGCAACAGTTCACCGCGATGGTAAAATTTACCAACAAGAGTACTCTTGCGGAAAAGCTTTACATCCAGTTAAAGTAGTAGGAGAGACTACTTCAAAAGGTACAATCGTTACTTTTAAACCGGATTCTACTATTTTTACCAGTGAGTTAGTATATTCATATGATACCTTAGCAGGTCGTTTAAGAGAATTAGCCTTCCTTAATAGAGGGTTAAAAATTACTCTTATTGATAAAAGAGAAACAAATAAAGACGGGGAATATAAAAATGAGACATTCTTTTCTGAAGAAGGTCTAAAAGAATTTATCAAGTTCTTAGACGGAAACCGTACTCCTATTATTGAGCACGTAATTTCAATGGAATCAGATAAAGGAGAAATACCTGTAGAGGTTGCTTTAATTTATAACGATACCTATTCAGAGAATATCTATTCTTATGTGAATAATATTAATACACATGAAGGAGGTACGCATTTACAAGGTTTTAGAATGGGATTAACCCGTACCTTGAAAAAATACGCGGATTCTTCAGGTTTATTAGAGAAGTTAAAATTCGAAATTACTGGGGATGACTTCCGTGAAGGATTAACTGCTATTATTTCAGTTAAGGTTATGGAACCTCAATTTGAAGGACAAACTAAGACTAAATTAGGAAACAGAGAAGTAGTTTCTCCAGTGAGTCAAGCTGTAGCTGAGATGTTGGAAAATTATTTGGAAGAACATCCAAATGATGCCAAGATTATTGTTCAAAAAGTTATTTTAGCAGCTCAAGCTAGACATGCAGCTAAGAAAGCTAGAGAAATGGTGCAGAGAAAAACAGTTATGACTGGTGGTGGTTTACCTGGTAAATTATCCGATTGTTCAGAGCAAGATCCAGCTAAATGTGAAGTTTTCCTTGTCGAGGGGGATTCCGCAGGTGGAACAGCTAAACAAGGTCGTGATCGCCAGTTCCAAGCTATTCTTCCTTTAAGAGGTAAGATTCTTAACGTAGAGAAAGCTATGGGACACAAAGTTTTTGAAAGTGAAGAAATTAAAAATATTTTTACTGCTTTAGGAGTTACTATTGGTACCGAAGAAGATAGTAAAGCATTGAATTTAGAAAAGTTACGTTACCATAAAGTTGTAATCATGTGTGATGCCGATGTGGATGGTAGTCACATTGCAACTTTAATTCTAACATTTTTCTTCCGTTATATGCGTGGTTTGATTGAAAATGGTTATGTTTATATTGCTACACCACCTTTATACATGGTAAAGAAAGGACAGAAGAAAGAATATGCATGGAGTGATGAAGAGCGTCAAGAACTAGTAGATCAAATGGGAAGTGGTACATCTGTACAACGATACAAAGGTCTTGGAGAAATGAATGCGGAGCAATTATGGGATACAACAATGAATCCAGAGCACCGTATTTTAAGAAGAGTTACTATTGACAGTCTTCAAGAAGCAGATCGTGTATTCTCGATGCTAATGGGGGATGAAGTACCGCCACGTCGTGAATTCATCGAGCAAAATGCTACTTATGCAAAGATCGATGTCTAAAAAATATTAAAAAGCTATTACAAAGGTCAACACATTTTATGTATTGACCTTTTTTATTAACCATAAAATTATAATAACTATGAAAGTATCTATTATTGGAGCTGGTAACGTTGGGGCAAGTTGTGCCCAGATTATTGCCAACCAGCAAATCGCCTCAGAAGTTGTGATTGTTGATATCAAAGCTGGGTTAGCAGAAGGGAAAGCCATGGATTTAATGCAATGTGCTGCTACTTCTGGATTTGACACTGTAATTAGTGGTTCTACCGATGATTATCAACCTACTAAAGACAGCGATATCGTGGTTATTACCTCAGGTATTCCACGTAAACCTGGAATGACAAGAGAGGAGCTAATTGGAACTAATACCGCAATTGTTAAAAGTGTTATTGAAAATGCCTTAAAATTTTCCCCTAATGCAATTTTTATTGTTGTAACCAATCCTTTAGATACGATGGCTTTGGCTGCTTTAAAGATAAGTGGTTTAGATAAAAGACGCGTTATAGGAATGGGTGGGGCTTTGGACTCTTCTCGTTTTACCTATTTCTTAAGTCAAGCTATGAAAAAGCCTATGGCCGATATCCATGCTATGGTAATTGGAGGACATGGAGATACTACTATGATTCCTCTTATTCGTTTGGCAACTTATAAAGGTATCGCTGTTAGTGAATTTTTAAGCCAAGAAGAACAAGAGCAAGTTGTACAACAAACTATGGTTGGTGGAGCAACACTAACAAAACTTTTGGGAACTTCAGCTTGGTATGCACCAGGGGCATCCGTGGCTTATATGGTGGATAGTATTTTACATGATAGAAAAAAATTAGTACCATGTTCTACTTTTTTAGAAGGGGAGTATGGTCAAAGTGGTTTATATATAGGAGTTCCTTGTATTTTAGGTAAGAATGGTATAGAAGGTATTCTAGAATTAAAGTTAAATCAACAAGAAAAGCAAAAATTTGAACAAAGTGCACAAATGGTAAGTCAAACTAATAAAGAGTTGGATAACTTTTTGTCATAAAAAAACGGATTGTTAAAGAAAATATAAGATATGTACAAAAAAAAGCGGATATTCTTAAGTAAAATATTGGTTAATACTTGTGCATATTTTATATTTGCTCGTTTTTAAAATAGTAAATAATTAATTTTTAGTAATAATGCAGAATAAAGGACTCGTTAAATTTTTTGCGATCATATTTGCTCTGGTAAGTATTTACCAGCTATCTTTTACCTTTGTCGCTAGCCATTATGAGGATAAAGCAAAGGCTTATGCCAATGGTGATTCTTTTAAAGAATTACAGTATTTAGACTCTATTGGTTCGAAAAAGGTGTTTTTAGGGGAAACCTTTAATCAAGTTAGAGCCAAGCAAATCAATAAAGGTTTGGACTTAGAAGGGGGAATAAACGTTACCCTACAAATTTCAATTAAAGATATCCTTAAGGGATTGGCAAACAATTCAAAAAACCCTGTGTTTGTTGAAGCTTTGAATGAAGCAGAAACAATGAGACAAGGAAATCAAACTTATTTAGATGCTTTTTATACAGCATTTGAGAAAGCTTCTCAAGGAAAAGTAAAATTGGCATCTGGAGATATCTTTGCTAATAGAAACTTAAGTGAAATCACTGTTGGCATGTCAGATAGTCAAGTTAAGTCTATCTTAGATGTTAAAGTAAAGGAATCTATCGAAAGTGCTTATAGAGTATTCCGTGAGCGTATCGATAAATTCGGTGTAAGTCAACCTAATATCCAAATGCTTGGTGAATCAGGACGTATCTTAGTAGAATTACCTGGAGCAAAGGATGTAGATCGTATTAAAAATTTACTTCAAAGTACTGCTCAGTTAGAATTCTGGGAAACTTATAAGCTACAAGAGGTAGGTAATTATATTGAGACAGTTAATCAATATTTAAAAACTACTCAAGAAGCGCCTGTAGTTTTAGAGGAAGAATTAGTTTCTCAAGAACAAGAAGTTTCTGAGATTGATGCATTATTAGGCGCTTCAACAGATTCTTTGGCTCAAGAAGCAGTAAGCAATGGACCACTATTTGATTTAATGGTTGGTACAGGGCACCCAGAGAGTTCTGTATTAGCTTACTTTAATGCAAAAGATACTGTTAAGGTAAATGCTTATTTCAAAAGAGCAGACGTTAAGGCTTTATTACCAGCAAACTTAAAATACACGAGATTTGTATGGGGTAAACCTAAAGCAAATGCTGCTGGAATTGTTGAGTTATATGCATTAAAAACTAACCGTGAAGGAGTTCCTCCTTTAAGTGGAAGTGTAGTTACTGGTGCTCATGAAGAGTTTGACCAGTACAGTAATCCTAACGTTAGCATGCAAATGAATGCTAAAGGAGCTAAGATATGGGAAGAACTAACAGGTAAAGCCTTTAGAGATAAATCAAACATTGCTATTGTTTTAGATAATGTAGTTTATTCTGCTCCAGGAGTTACTTCAGGTCCTATCTCAGGTGGTAGATCTTCTATTTCTGGAGATTTCACTTTAGCTGAGGCAAAAGATTTAGCCAATATTTTACGTGCAGGTAAATTACCAGCAGGTGCAGATATTGTACAATCAGAAATCGTTGGTCCTTCTTTAGGTCAACAAGCAATTGATGCTGGAATGTTATCAGCTGTTGCAGGTTTAATCATCGTAGGTGCATGGATGGCATTCTACTACGGTAGAGCTGGATGGTATGCAAATATTGCATTATTAGCTAACCTTTTATTCATGTTTGGAATATTAGCTAGTTTAGGTGCTGTATTAACTCTTCCTGGAATTGCTGGTATTGTTCTTACAATGGGTACAGCTGTGGATGCTAACATTATTATTTCAGAAAGAGCTAAAGAATGTTTACGAAAAGGTATGAGCCTGGCCGATACTATTAAGGAGTCTTATAGTTGGACTGGTGCAATGCGTCCTATTGTTGATGCTAACGTAACTCATATTCTTACTGGAGTAATTCTATTTGCATTTGGTTCAGGACCAATTAAAGGTTTCGCAACAACCTTACTTATAGGTATTGCAACTTCTTTATTTACTTCTATTTTTATTGCTAGAATCTTTATGGATAGAGATGTATTAAAAGGAAGAACTCTTACTTTCTGTACTTCTATTACAAAGAACTGGTTTACTAATTTCCACTTCGACTTCTTAAAAGTTAAAAAATACACTTACGGACTTTCTGCTGTAATTGTTGTTGTATCTTTTATTTCTTTCTTTACTAATGGTTTTGACCAAGGTACAGATTTCGTAGGTGGTCGTACTTTCCAAGTGAAATTCGATAAGGAAGTTGTAGCTAATGAAGTAAGTAGTACTCTAGGAGATGCTTTTGGTGTTAACGTAGAGGCTAAAGTTTTTGGAAACAAAGAACAATTAAAGATTACAACTAAGTATAAAGTAGAAGAAGAAGGTGCAGATGTTGATTTAGAAGTTAACCAACTTTTATATAAATCTTTAAAGCCTTACTACAATACTGACTTAACTTATGAAGAGTTTGTAAGCCCAACCGATGGTGCAAGTATAGGAATTATACAAGCTTCAAAAATTGGACCTTCTATGGCAAAAGACGTTAAACAAAATGCTATCTGGGCTGTTTTAGGTTCTATGGCTGCTATTTTTGTTTACTTGATTATCTCTTTCCGTAAATGGCAATATTCTTTAGGTGCTATTGTATCGGTTGCTCACGATGTTATCTTCGTATTAGGAGTTTATTCGTTGACTTATAAGTTTATGCCATGGCATATGGAAATCGATCAACATTTTATTGCTGCTATCTTAACAGTAATTGGTTATTCGATGAACGATACAGTAATTGTATTTGACCGTGTACGTGAGTATATAGCTGGAAATACAATTGGTAACTTTAATAAGATTGTAAATGACTCTGTAAATACTACTTTATCTCGTACAATAAACACTTCTGTAACCTTAATTATGGTATTATTGATTATGTTTATTTTCGGTGGAGATTCAATCAGAGGATTTATCTTTGCTATGTTAATCGGAATTGTGGTTGGAACTTATTCCTCTTTATTCTTGGCTACTCCAGTATTAGTGGATACTATGCCTAAGAAAGATAAAGAAGAAATTGAAAGAAGACATCAATTATTCGAAGAAGAACAAAAAGAAGAAGCTACAGTTTAATACTAAGCTTTATTAAAATAAATTATAAAAGGGCTGCTTTATTATAAGGCGGCCCTTTTGTATTAATTATATCTTGATAGGATTGGTTTTAAAGACTCTTTTTGCTCTTAGGGTAAAGTATTGCTAAAGTTTTAAAAGACGTCCTTAAAGGCTTTAAAAACCTTTTTAAAGGATATAATCTGCTATAGCTAAGGTGAAAATTTGATAAAGGGTAAGATAGTCTAGTACTATGTAAAGGTGTTTTTAATAGGAAGGTCTTTATATGAAATGCTAAATAATTGAATTTTAACACATTATGTTTTGTTTTATAAGAAAAACTTAGTACTTTTATATAACGATTCCCCCTTTGAAGATAAGGGAGAGTTTCAACATACAGCGGTAGGGTAAGCGTTTTGACACTTCTGTCCATAGTATTTGGAAAAAGAGAGATACTTATGTAAAGGAAAAATTCTCAATCTATGACAGCCACTTTTATAATCTCAAGACCCTTTTACTCTACACTTGCGAGGCCTTTTGCGACTTCAAAGGGCCTTGTTTATTCTAATAACTTTCCTTTACTAGACTAAAGGTAAAAATTGTAAATAATAGCAGGATATATAAACAAAAAAAGCCTGGTGAGTTAATCACCAGGCTTTTTGTATTTATATAAGATAACTTTTTTATGTTGTAGGTCTGTTTTTAGCTGTAGCCCAAAGGTAGATTCCCACTAGGATAAACGGTAAGCTTAGCCACTGACCAGTTGAAAATACTCCAAGAGATTCCTCAAAGCCACCTTGACTTTCCTTGACAAATTCTACAATGAATCTAACTAACCATAATAGTACTAAAAATACACCAAAGATATAACCAAGCTTTTTGCCTGCATCGGTTTTCCAATAAAGAAAATGCACAACAATAAATACTAACACATAGCCAAATGCTTCATATAATTGAGCAGGGTGTTTGGCTACGATCATATCTAAATATGCAGAGTATTGTGGATCATTTGCAATGGCATAATAAGCCTTGTTATGATCGGCAAGTCCTGTTAATTGCATAGCTTGTCCTGGAGATATTTGGTCTCTAACAAAACGTACACCTGTAGCTGCTTGAGTAGGGATACCTACAATTTCAGAATTAAAGAAGTTTCCAAGTCGAACAAAGACTCCACCAATACTTACAGGTATAGCTAAGCGATCTAAAATCCAAAGTAAAGGTTTGTGGATCACTTTTTTACTGTAGTAGTACATCACTAAAATAATAGCAATAGCTGCACCATGGCTAGCTAATCCGCTAAAACCTACAATTTGAAATTCAGGAGAGAAGCGAACTGGGGAAATAATTTCAAATAAATTATTTTTATAGTAAGCCCAGTCATAAAAAAAGACATGACCTAATCTTGCTCCAAGTAGAGTAGCTATAACAGTATAGATAAAAAGTTTATCTAAATTCTCTACGCTTTCTCCCTCTTTGTCATATATTTTTTTCATTAAAAACCAACCTAAACCAAATGCTATAACAAACATTAAGCTATAGTATCTTAAAGGAATAGGTCCTAGATTAATGCCCTCGGCTGGATTCCATAGAATAGAAAGTGGATGTATCATAAATATTATAAGTGTTAAAGGCTAAAAGTAAGAAAATATTTCCAATAAGAATATCAAAATATGCTCTTAGTGTTATGGAACCGGGTCATAACCACTTTTACCCCATGGGTGGCAACTTAATATGCGCTTAATAGAAAGCCAACCACCTTTAAAAAGGCCATGTTTCTTTAAGGCTTGAAGGGTATAAGTCGAGCAAGTTGGACTATATCTACAAGCAGGTGGAAATAGGGGAGAGATAACTATTTGATAGAATCTAACTAGAACTATAAAAGGGAATATTAAAATCTTCTTTAGCATAATATAGGTATATAGAACAAAAAGCTATAAGTGACCTTATAGCTTTTTATATTTAAATGGAAAAAGTTGTTCCTTCTTTACCGTCTTTTAAGGTAATGCCTAGTTTATCTAGTTCATCCCTTATTTGATCACTCATAGCAAAATCTTTATTAGCTCTTGCTAAGTTTCTCATTTGGATTAACAAATTAACTGTACCTTCTAATTGGTCGTTGTTAGCTTGTTGTTCTTGCGGATCCTCTAACCCTAAAACATCAAATACAAAATCATGCATTGTTGCGCTTAATAGAGTTAAATCGCTTGCTGTTATTTTTTGCTTAGATTCTTTTATAAGGTTAATCATCTTAACCCCTTCGAATAAATGAGCAATTAAAATCGGACTATTAAAGTCGTCATTCATTGCTGAATAACATTGCTGTCTCCATGTTTTAATGTCTACAGTGCTTTCAGAGGCAGTAGGTAGGTCATTTAATAATTTAATGGCATCCATTAAACGTGAAAAACCTTTTTCTGCAGCTAAAATAGCATCATCAGAGAAATCCAATATACTTCTATAATGCGCTTGCAAGATGAAAAAACGTGCTACACTAGGAGCGAATGCTTTACTTAAAATAGTATTTTCTCCAGAGAAAAGTTCTCCTGGTAATATATTGTTACCAGTAGATTTAGCCATTTTTTTACCATTTAAGGTAAGCATATTAGCATGCATCCAATAGTTGACAGGAGTATTTCCATTACAAGCTTGATTTTGAGCAATCTCACATTCATGGTGAGGGAATTTTAGATCCATTCCTCCTCCGTGAATATCAAAATGATTACCTAAATACTTTGTGCTCATTGCAGTACACTCTAAATGCCATCCTGGGAAACCATCCCCCCAAGGAGAAGGCCAACGCATAATATGTTGTGGTTCTGCATTTTTCCAAAGCGCAAAATCTAAAGGATTTCTTTTATCACTTTGACCATCTAAATCCCTAGTATTAGAAATTAAGTCTTCAATCTTACGACCACTTAAAATCCCATAATTATGGTCTTTATTGTATTTTAAAACATCAAAGTAAACCGATCCATTTACTTCATAGGCATAACCATTTTTGATTATTTCTTGAATTACTTGGATCTGTTCAATAATATGTCCTGTTGCTGTAGGCTCAATGCTAGGAGTAAGGTTGTTGAATTGCTGAAGAATATTATGAAAATCTACCGTGTACTTTTGTACAATTTCCATTGGTTCGATTTGCTCGATTCTAGCTCTTTTTGCAATTTTATCTTCCCCTTCATCTACATCATCTACTATATGACCCACATCGGTAATATTGCGAACATAACGCACTTGGTACCCCAAGTGTTTTAAGTAGCGATATACCAAGTCAAATGAGATAAAAGTTCTACAATTACCTAAATGCACATAGTTATATACAGTAGGTCCACACACGTACATACCTACTTTTCCAGGTAAGATAGGAGTGAATACTTCTTTAGTTGAAGTAATAGAATTATAAACTTTTAATTGTTGCTCTTGATATAATGCCATAGTCTTATTTATGTGTTTTAATTAGAACTTAGTTTCTAATTTGATGTAATCTAAAAATTCTTTACGAACATTTTCATCTTGGAATTTACCTCCAAACTCAGCAGTTACTGTACTACTTTCAATATCGCGGATACCACGAGAATTAACACATAAGTGTTTAGCATCAATGATACAAGCAACATCTTCTGTATTTAAAACGCGTTTTAATTCATTTACGATTTGAATAGTAAGTCTTTCTTGAACCTGTGGACGTTTTGAATAATAGTCTACAATACGGTTCATTTTAGATAAACCAACTACTGTACCATTAGAGATATATGCAACGTGTGCACGTCCAACGATAGGTAATAAGTGATGCTCACAAGTAGAATAAACAACAATGTTTTTCTCTACAAGCATTTCACTATATTTATATTTATTATCAAATGTAGAAGCACTTGGTTTTTTTGCTGGATTAAGACCACCAAACATTTCTTTAACAAACATTTTTGCTACACGATTTGGAGTTCCTTTTAAGCTATCATCTGTTAAGTCTAAACCTAAAGTATTTAAGATGTTTTCAACGTCTTTTTTAATTAACTCAATTTTCTCCTCGTCTGTGCGATCAAATGCATCACCTCTTAATGGGGTTGCATCACTAGAAGCGATGTGGTTATCACCCATTTCGTCGTGAAACTTTTCGTTGATATTCATTATGTTTCTTTTTAATTCAAATTGTTATAAATCGGTACAAATATAAATAATAATTACAGATAATAAGGTCTAGTAATTCTATAAATACTATGTAGTAAGTGTTTTTTAATCTAACTATCTGTATTATATGTGTTTAATTGGTTTTATTCAAGGATTTAAGGCATCCTTTATCTGGTTTTACTTAGCCAATTTTAGTCTTGTGCAAAATTTTGAAATAAAACCTCTTATTTAAAACCCAACTTGGCAAGTTGTATTGTTGTCTATCTAATAGCCCTTTGCACTTACCTTAGGGAATGTAACTTCCCATTAAAGGCAAATGTAAAGGGCTTTATTGGCTTATTATATTTAGGATATGGGACTATTCGTCCTTGTTATCACCAGTTAAAAATTCATTGAAGATCTTGATACTATCAATCGGATCTGGCATGCCCATAGGAGCATTCTCTCTTTCGTAATGTTCTACTAAAATATGGAGAACTTCCAATTCGTCCTTTTGTTGTTCCTCCAAGGTAGATTCCTCTAAAAGTTGAATTTTTACTAAGGCCATTTGATAATCTTCTTGATTTTTGATAGGTTTCATAGTCAATATTTTTATAGTTTATTTTGGTATAATCTAAAAATACATCAAATTGATCAGCTAGCCTAATGCATTGGCAAAAGATTAGCTATTATCCCTTTTATTTGATAGTATATAGCTTTGAATATGCAGGTATGCTATAGTACTATGTCCATTAGGTTATTAGGCAAAAAAGTTTGAAAAGTTCTTTTATTGAAAAAATAGTACTAGTTTAGGCCAAACTATCAACCTTAATCAATTTTAAAAATGAAAAAAACGCTAGCTTGCCTTTTTATTTTAACTGCTAGTTTAGTGGCTAAAGCACAAGATGGAAGTAAGGAGTTTATGCAAGAATTGCATAAACATTGTCACAAAGCCTACCAAGGAAAGGTAGTAAGTTCTCCTGTACCTTCGGATTTTGATAATAAAGAATTAATCATGTATGTGAGCTCATGTGAGCCAGGACAGATAAAAGTGCCTTTTTTTGTAGGAGATGATTTGTCGCGTACTTGGGTATTTACTCTAAAAGGAGATAAACTAGAACTTAAACACGACCACAGAAAGCAAGATGGTACTCCTGATGAAGTTACTATGTACGGTGGGACAACTAGCCATAGTGGTTCGAAAGAGATACAATTTTTCCCAGCAGATCAATATACCAATGATATGTTACCTGGAGCAGGGGCAAACCTTTGGTGGGTAACTTTGGATGGAGATACCTTTTCTTACAATTTAAAAAGAGTTACTTCTGAAAACGTTTTCAATGTGGTTTTTGACTTATCTAAGCCAATTACTACAGATAAAAGACCTTGGTAATAAAAACAAAAAACTCCTGAAATTTTCAGGAGTTTTTTGTTTTTATTAACTAGCACATTTAGGCTTGTTTTTATTTATTTCGTCTTGTAATTGACGACGTATTTTTTGTTCTCTTTCTAAAGATAGTCTTCTTAAATCTTCTAATTCATTTTCAGTTTCATCTAATTTACTTAAGGCATCTTTAGTGTGAGCATGGCTCTTTTTAAATCTTAGAAATAGTACAACTAAACTCGAGAAAAGGATTGCAATTATAGCTCCTATTAAATTTAAAAAAGTTCCCTTATTGGTAGCTATTCCAAATACCTCTAAGTTGTTTTCTCTTGCTAAAGCATCTTGAAGTTCTAATTCCACTTTTTGCAATTCTGTACTTAATTGTTCTACACTAGCTTTTTGCTTTAATACTTCGGCATTATTTAGATCAATTTCATTTTTTAACTCCTCTATAGAACTAGCAACGTTTCGTTGTAATAATTCTAATTTATCTTTTTTTACTACTTTAAAAGTTTGGTAATTACTAGATTCTTGGATTAAATTACTAAACTGTTCGTTTACTGAATTTTTAGATTGTGCAAAGCAAAATGTTGTAAGAGCGAGTAGGGAGGCCGTTAGAATTAATTGTCTTTTCATTAATTGTTTGTTTTTCATTTCATCGATAAACGCTAATATAAGGCTATAATGAAATAGGAAGCTAATTTATTTGAAACGAACAATCGTTTATTGTATAAATTAACAATATTTTAAGATTTGTAAATAAGTCTATTTTAGAAATATATTGGCAATGGTATTATTTAATTTTGAAGCAACTCCCTAAAAAGCATTGAATGAGTGAGTTTTGTTGTTGTTTTGAAAGTAATAATACTATCAAGGGAGTTGCTTGTTATTCTAACTTCTTAAAAGCTTAAGGTCAGTTGAGTAAGTTGACCTAAACGAATAATTTCAAAATTATTTAAAAAAATTACAAATGTTCTTTCTTGTGTCTTATTACCGTATTCTATTAAGAGAAAGGGAATAAGGTATCTTTAGTTAAGGCAAAAGCCTTTGTTAAAGAGACTCCGCAAGAGAGTTGATATAAAACTTTACTTGACGTAGTTACAATGAATAAAAGCAATTCCTATGCCAATAGGTTATAAGCGGATAAAAGATTAAAATGTCTTTTTAATAGATACAGTTTGTGGAATTATTCCCCAAAGTATTTATTTTATATGTAGAAAATACCATAATATTAACATTTTGTATCCTTATAGGTATTAGCAGTCTTATTTTTTATGTAATAAAACAAGGTCTAGTTTTTCGCACTAAACAAAGTTGTTCCTAAACTAGCAGTAATTACACAGCAAACTGATACCCATTGTAAAAGGGTTAATTGCTCATGTAAAAAGATTAGTCCTGAAAAAGCTGCAAATGCAGGTTGAAGACTTGTTAATATACTGAAGGTCTTTGCAGGTAACCTACTCAAAGCCACTAAGTCTAAGGAGAAAGGTAATGCACTAGATAATACTGCAACTGCTAGTCCTAATAATAATGTATTGGTAGTCAGGTTTTTAAGTTCTCCTGTGTAAATAACCACTGGCAATACAATTAAAGTAGCAATAACCATTCCGACAGCTAAAGCATTTTTAGTATCCATTTCCCTAGATACCTTACTTCCCATAACAATATAACAAGCCCAGAAAATACCAGCTAATAAAGCTAATGCTAACCCCACGATATCTACATTGTTTTGTTGCCAAGGTACAATGAGTAAGATTCCAGCACATGCAAATAAAGCCCAAAGGATATCTAGTGGCTTTTTAGAGAAGTATAAAGCTAAGAATAATGGACCAACAAACTCAATGGTCACTCCTAATCCTAGGGGGATTCTTTGAATAGCTAAATAAAAGATCATATTCATCAAAGCAATAGAACCTCCATAGAAGAAACAGTATTTCCATTCTTTTTTTGTAAAAGTGGAAATTTTTGGTCTAATAATAATATTTAGTAAAATGGCAGATAAGCCAATTCTAAGGGTTGTAGTTCCAGTGGCTCCTAAAACAGGAAATAATTTTTTGGCTACGGATGCTCCTCCTTGCACGCATACCATAGAGGTTAATGCGGCGCTAATGGCAGTTGCATTGCTTTGTTTTTTCATTTTTATTTTTTTGATTTTATAGGTTAATGTTCTGTAATGCAGTGTTTTGTAGGTGAGCTTTTTGTCTTAGGAACAATTTATGATGTTTCTTGTGATAAAAGGGCCTTTTAAAGGGTTAAAACTACATAAAAAAAGCTTACAAATGCCTTTTAAAATAGTTTAGAAAACCCAGTAGATTATTTCTTATTTTACTGCTTTTAACCAGGGACAGGAAAATAATTCTCTTATAGAATAGGAGCAAAAATATTTTTTCAATAATATCCCTCCTTATTACGAAACTTTTTAGTTATATTAATGTAGTTGTTTGATAAACTTGGATAATTGCTGGTGTGTATTTATTAAGATAGGATCTGCTATTTTTTTAAAAAATATCATAGAGTAGGGACTATATGGGCTTGGATGTTTATAAAATAAATAAAAAAAGCAGTTTTTTAGACTTAAAAAACTAGGAGGTATAACTCTTTGAGATGTATTTAGTTAACCTTTTTAAAAACTGAGTAAGAAGAGTTTTGAGTAATATATAAACATTAATATGTAGGTTAAGGTATTTAAATTAGTTAATTTTATAGGAAATTGTTGAAAAGAATGAAAAATATATTTTTACTTATGTTTGTGGGTTTTCCTTTTGCTTTTTACGGGCAAAATAACTTAGAACATAGCCAGGATAGTTTATTAACTAAAATAGAAAAGTATAATCTACAGGGCAAAGAGTATTACATAACTCAGCAAGAAGAAGCGGAGTTTGTACAGAAAACCTTTCATTTTCCTAAAGAATTTTCTAGTATTGAAAAGGATATTTCTCTTATTTCTGAGGTAGATACTCTTTTTGCTTCCTATGTCCAAGTAGAAGGGGATAAGGGGAGCGCTATGAAGCTTTACTATGTGCAGGATTCTCGAGTTAAAGGAATACTTCCTAATATAGATACAGATAACGATAGCCTAGTGAACTACCTTTTATACGATGCTGGTATTCCAATTAAGAAGTATAGTGTTACACCTTTTTATGATATAAACTCATGGATAAAAGAAATGGTATTTCAAGACTTTAGTCGCCCTATTCAAGAACAACCTTTAGATATTGATTCCATAAAGCAGAGCTATGAGATAGAGGATCAATTTGCTAGGCATGGTCAGAGGGTTATTACACCTTGCTATAGTGTAGTGGAACAGAAAAACAGGGATAAGGATACTTCCCAAATAGAGTATGTTTTTTTAAGATCACCTGCAGCTAAGGTAGATAATTGGATTGTTATAGCTAAGAAATCTGGAGTTATTTGGGTATATGATATAGTTAGTGATGCTCAGGATAATAGGTTAATTAGTTTACAAAAGGCCAGAATAAATAATATAGGTTTTGACCAGAAAAGAGTAGTTGTTTTTCAAGAGGATAAACAGTTACTTTGGGGAGCTTATTTTGAACCCACTAGAAATTCTAAGTGGAATAAGACTAACCAATTTGAATTTGATTATAATAGGAAATCAGATAAAAAACCTATTACAGCTAGAGTTGTTGTAGATTATGGCCAAGAAGTAAGCACACCTTTTTTCAAGATTGTTTTAGCCTTAGCTCATAATCCTGAGTACTTTAAAATTACAACTTCTCTAAATGATTTAGACTTTAGCCAAATTTGTAAAACCTTTGATTTTTCTATGAAATCGGATTTTAAAAATTCTTACACTTTAAAAGATAATCTATAAAATAGCAAAAGTAAAAAGGATTTATCGGTATGCTTTAGTATAAAGTATGGCTGTGGTAAAATAAAAGCAGAAATACTTAGCTAAAAGCAATAATAATATTTTTTAAATTTGGCTTAATCCTTACCTTTAGCCAAGAAAATTTATACAAAAACCAAATGACTTATTTAGAAAAACTATCGCAATTACGCTCTGTAATGAAAGAGCAAGGGGTAGATGCTTATATTATTCCCTCTTCCGATCCTCATATTAGTGAGTACTTACCAGAACACTATAAATGTATAGCTTTCACAAGTGGATTTACTGGATCTGCTGGAACATTAGCTGTAACTCAAGATTTCGCAGGTTTATGGACAGATTCAAGATATTTTGTTCAAGCCGACAGTCAATTAAAAGACACTGGGTTTTCTTTAGTTAAAGTTAAAGTTCAATATGCACCAGAGTTTGTAGATTGGATAGCTACAGTATTACATAAAGGGGATACAGTTGCTTTTGACGGTAACTTAGCTTCTTTAGGATTGGCTAACTATGTGAAATCTACTTTATTACCTTTAGGGATAAAAGTAGATGGGCATAAAGATTTACTTGACCCTATCTGGAAAGACAGACCTTCTTTGCCTTTAGAGCCTGTATATACATTAGATCAAAGTCAAACAGGAGAGTCAACTACAAGTAAACTTGCTCGTTTGAAAGATGAATTAAAAAAGCGTTCTATTGAGCACCACTTGGTTTCATCTTTAGATGATTTAGCTTGGTTGTTAAACATAAGAGGTACAGACGTAAAATGTAATCCTGTTACTTTAGGATTTGTGTATGTTAATCAAGACAAGACAATTTTATTTATTGATAATAAGAAAATTAGTCAGGAAGTAGCCAATGAGCTAAGTCAACATGGAGTAGAGTTAAAACCATATGATAAGGTAAAGGAATTCTTAAGTGAATTACCTGCTGGTGATAAAATCCTTTTAGACCCAAAAAGAACTTGTTTCTCAGTTTATGACTCTGTGCCTTCTACTATGCAAATTGTAGAGGATATCAATCCAACAACTCATTTTAAATCAGTGAAAAATCCATTAGAGATTGAAAAAACTAGACAAGCAATGATTAACGATGGTATTGCTATGACTAAGTTTTTTATGTGGATAGAGCAAAATGTAGGTAGTGGAAAACTATCGGAGATGAGTATTGCAGATCATTTAGAATCCTTAAGAGCAGAGCAGCCTGGTTTTAAATCAATTAGTTTTGATACTATTGCTGGATATAAAGCTCATGGAGCTTTGCCACACTATAAAGCAGAATTAGATAGTAATTCTACTTTACAAAGTGATGGATTATTATTAGTAGACTCAGGAGGACAGTACTTAAGTGGTACAACAGATATTACAAGAGTTGTTTCTTTAGGGAATATTACTGCAATGGAAAAACAAGATTATACTATTGTATTAAAAGGTATGATTGAGGGATCTATGGCTATATTCTTAAAAGGAATTAGAGGTTATCAAATTGATGCTATCGTAAGAAGACCAATTTGGGCTACTAAGCGTAACTATTTACATGGGACAGGTCATGGTGTTGGGTTTTTTATGAATGTTCATGAAGGACCTCATACATTTAATGGAGCAGCAGTGGATATTGCAATTCAACCAGGGATGATTTCTTCTATTGAACCAGGACTTTATAGAGAAGGTCAATATGGTATTAGAATTGAGAACCTTGTTTTGGCAAGAGACTTAGAAACTACAGAGTTTGGAGATTTTATGGATTTTGAAACTTTGACAATTTGTTATATTGCTACAGATCTAGTGGATAAAACACTTTTAGCGCAAGAGCATATCGATTGGCTAAATAATTATAACGCTTGGGTTTATACCCAATTAGAAGGGCATTTATCTTCAGAGGAGAAACAATGGCTTAAAGAAAAAACTTCTGCTATTTAATTAGATTATAGAAGTGAAAAATAAGAAAAGGGAATAGTTTAGATAACTATTCCCTTTTTTATTATTAGCAAGTTGGCAATGTATTATACCTTATTAAAGGTAGATTAATTTGCATGTTTTGCGTTAAATACTGGTTTAATTCTTCCCAATTGGTAAAACATAATTCTGTGGCTATTTTTTGTAAGTCCATATCGGAAAATAAAATAAGTTCTAAACCCTTTAGCGCTCTTTCCTTTTGCTGTACAGTTGGAATGTCAAAGCCAAAGTGTGTTTTAAAGTAATCGCTAAGTTGACCAGGGGTTGCTTCCCATTTCTCGCAAAGGCTATCTATGCAAGAGCCATGCTCTAAAGCAATTTGATTTTTAAGCTCCTTTAGATTTTTTGGATCTTTATAGGAGTTAATTACACTGTTTTTGCTATTTAGATGCTGTTGTAGGTTAGTTTGTACACTTACCAAATGAAGGGTAATGTGCTCGTTTTTACTGTTTTGATTAATAAATCCGGTTATTAAGAAACTTTCGGTTTTATTGGGGTTGGTATAACAAGTACAATTAAATAAGGTGTAAGAATCTTGTTGAGAAGTAGCTCTAAAGTTATTTAATTGGCTTTGAATATACTCTAATAAGTGAGTTTGTTGGATAGCACTATGGGCATCTAAACCTATATGACGAACAAGCTGATTGTTTTGATCATAACAAAGTGTTGTAGTAAATATTTGCTTAGGGGTTTTGAAGTGTTCCTTTGCCTTAGCATAATTTAGATCAATGATACAATTCAGTATGGTGTTAGACATGGAACTGAAGTAATTGTGGTAAAAATGGTCCCAGGCTATGCTTTGCTTCGGTATTGGCACTTTTTCAAAATGTGCCATAAAGCTATCCACCTTATTACATAAGGTTTCATAGTGTTGAATATTCATAAAGAGTTTTGTTTGGTTAGTTTTCAAGGGACAATGTATATAAAAATTGTCAACTTAGAAAATATTTTTGTTTTCTAAGGCTTCCTTTTAATGCTAATGTAGTGTCTGATAAGAGCTGAAAATTTGACTTTGTGAAATGCATTAGGCGTTTATATTGGAGTTTTTTGAATAATTCTTAGCTATAAGGGGAGTTTATAGGTAATTATTCATCGTGTCTATCTTATAAAATTTTAGTAAAAACAGGAGTACTACAAGCAAAAGCAATTCTTTTTCTTAATAAAGATAACGCTTTGATTGTATTTGTTTAATTATTAGAAACTAAGTGCTTTACTGCCAGGCAAAGCGACTTTCTTAGAAAATATTTTCCTATATTGCTAATCTACTAAAAAACTAAAAAACTATAATTATGCAACAAGTTACACCATATGTACCTAAAAATAAGGTACGTATAGTTACTGCTGCCGCTTTATTTGATGGACATGACGCGGCTATAAATATCATGAGACGTATTATTCAAGCCACTGGATGTGAAGTAATCCATTTGGGACATGATAAGAGTGTGGAGGAGGTAGTAAATACAGCTATACAAGAAGATGCTAATGCAATTGCAATGACATCTTACCAAGGAGGACACAATGAGTACTTTAAATACATGTATGACCTTTTGCAAGAAAAAGGAGCAGGACATATTAAAATCGTTGGAGGCGGAGGTGGAGTAATTCTACCATCTGAGATTAAGGAGTTGATGGATTACGGAGTGACAAAAATATACTCTCCAGATGATGGCCGTGCCATGGGACTTCAAGGGATGATTAATGATATGATCCAAAAGGCAGATTATGGAACTTTGGATTTAGAATTACCAAAAGGAAAAGATGTATATACTTCTTTAGCCGATAAAGATATAACTACTATTTCTCGCCTTATTTCTTTAGCAGAAAATAAAGAAGAAGAGTTTTTAGAGATTTTTAAATTCGATCCAGAAAAACATAAAAACACACCAGTACTTGGTATTACTGGAACAGGAGGAGCAGGAAAGAGTTCCATGGTGGATGAATTAGTGAGACGATTTTTAATTGATTTCCCTACAAAAACGGTAGCTTTAGTTTCCGTAGACCCTTCTAAAAGGAAAACAGGAGGAGCTTTATTAGGAGATAGAATTCGTATGAACTCTATTGATAATCCTCGTGTGTATATGCGTTCTTTAGCTACTAGACAATCCAATTTAGCTTTATCTCGTTATGTAGAAGAAGCACTTCAAGTTCTTCAAGTAGCCAATTACGATTTGATTATTTTGGAAACCTCCGGTATTGGACAAAGTGATACAGAAATATTGGAGCATTCAGATGTTTCCTTATATATTATGACACCAGAATTTGGAGCAGCTACTCAATTAGAGAAAATCGATATGTTAGATTTCGCTGATATAGTTGCTATCAATAAATTCGATAAGCGCGGGGCTTTGGATGCTATTAGAGATGTGAAAAAACAATTCCAACGCAACCATAATCTATGGGATCAAGATCCAAATACTATGCCTGTATTTGGTACAATTGCTTCACAGTTTAATGACCCAGGAACAAATAAGCTTTATAAGGCTATTATCGATAAAATTAAAGAAAAAACAAAAGCAGATCTGAATTCTAGTTTTGAGATTACAGCTCAAATGAGTGAGAAAATATATGTAATTCCACCAAGTAGAACTAGATATTTGTCAGAAATTGCGGAAAACAACCGTTTGTATGACCAAAATGCGCTAAGTCAAAGTGAAGTGGCACAAAAGTTATATGGTATATATAAAGCAATTGAGGCAGTTTGTGGTAAAGAACCTTTAATTGACAAAACAGGAATTGTAGAGTCTAGTGTTCTTTGTAAAAAAGAGGAAGATCTATTATTAGTTGGACTTTTATTGAAGGAATTTGATAAAGTAAAAATGAATTTAGACCCTTATAACTGGATTACTATTGTAGAATGGCCTAAAAAAATAGCTAAATACAAAGATCCTGTGTATACCTTTAAGGTAAGAGATAAGTCTATTAATATTCAAACGCATTCTAAGAGCTTATCTCATTTAGATATTCCAAAAATTGCTCTTCCTAAATATAAAGCTTGGGGAGACATTTTAGAATGGATTCTTCAAGAGAACGTTCCTGGAGAATTCCCTTTTACAGCGGGATTATATCCTTTTAAACGCGAGGGGGAAGACCCTACAAGAATGTTTGCTGGAGAAGGTGGACCTGAGCGTACCAATAGAAGATTCCACTATGTATCTTTAGGTATGCCTGCAAAACGCTTATCTACTGCTTTTGACTCGGTAACTCTTTATGGGAATGACCCAGGAAGTAGACCTGATATATATGGTAAGATTGGAAACGCAGGAGTGTCTATTTGTTGTTTAGATGATGCTAAAAAGCTATACTCAGGTTTTAACCTTGCACATGCTTTAACTTCTGTGTCTATGACCATTAATGGTCCAGCACCTATGTTATTGGGCTTCTTTATGAATGCAGCTATTGATCAACAATGTGAACTATATATTAAGGAGAATAATTTAGAGGCAGAGGTAGAGCAAAAGATAGCAGCTATTTACAAGGCTAAAAATGTTCCTAGACCTCAATATAATGGAGAACTTCCTCAAGGTAATGATGGTCTTGGATTAATGCTTTTAGGAGTAACAGGAGATCAAGTACTTCCTTTAGAAGTTTACCAAAAGATAAAAAGAGATACCTTATCTCAAGTAAGAGGTACGGTGCAAGCAGATATTCTAAAAGAAGATCAAGCTCAAAATACTTGTATTTTCTCTACAGAATTTGCCCTTCGTTTAATGGGAGACGTACAAGAGTATTTCATCCAAAATAATGTAAGGAATTTCTATTCTGTTTCTATCTCAGGTTATCATATTGCTGAGGCAGGAGCTAATCCAATTACTCAGCTAGCCTTCACTTTAGCAAATGGCTTTACCTATGTAGAGTACTATTTAAGTAGAGGAATGGATATTAATGATTTCGGACCAAACCTATCCTTCTTCTTTAGTAATGGAATTGATCCTGAGTATGCTGTGATTGGTCGAGTAGCTAGAAGAATTTGGGCAAAAGCATTAAAGAATAAATATGGGGCTAATGAGCGTGCTCAAATGCTAAAATACCATATTCAAACCTCTGGTAGATCATTACATGCTCAGGAAATTGACTTTAATGATATACGAACTACATTACAAGCTTTATATGCTATTTATGATAACTGTAATTCTTTGCATACAAATGCTTATGATGAAGCTATTACTACCCCTACGGAGGAATCCGTACGTAGAGCAATGGCTATCCAGTTAATTATCAATAAAGAGTTAGGTTTAGCTAAGAATGAAAATCCAATCCAAGGTTCTTTCATTATTGAAGAGTTAACTCAATTAGTAGAACAGGCTGTATTGGAAGAGTTTGATCGTATTACTGAAAGAGGTGGAGTACTAGGTGCTATGGAAACAATGTATCAGCGCTCTAAAATCCAAGAGGAATCTCTGTATTATGAAACTTTAAAACACAATGGAGAATTCCCTATCATTGGGGTGAATACGTTTTTAAGCTCTAAAGGTTCTCCTACTGTTGTACCTGCAGAGGTTATTCGTGCTACAGAACAAGAAAAGGAGTTCCAAATTTTCACTAAAGAAAATTTAAACAAAGCCAACGCCGCGCAAGTGAGTAAACAATTAAAGGAAATTCAAAATATTGCTATAGAAAATGGAAATATTTTTGAAGCCTTAATGGAAGCTACTAAAGTATGTTCCTTAGGACAAATTACTGAAGCCTTATTTGAAGTAGGTGGACAATATAGAAGGAATATGTAATAAAATCTTAAGATAAGTAAGATTTCAGCCCATAAATAATAGATATTATTATTTATGGGCTATTTTTTTATTCTATTGTTAAGGTGTTTTTGTTAAAATTTTTAGTTTTATCAAATAGACTAGGTAAAGAGGAGGGTTTAATTTAACATTTGTGTTAATGATAATGCAGTAGTGATAAAACTATGAGTAGTAGGGGCTTATAGGCTAGGAATATCATAAAACTTATGTATATTGCTAAGGTATTTCAAAGGCAGTTAAAGCTGTTTAAGAAATTATTTTCACAAAGTGATTTTAACAAAGAAACTAACCCTAACCAAAACTATATAAAAAAGCAACTCTTAACCAAGTTGTTTTTTTGAAAGAGACGGCCTTTTTTGTCTCTTTGAAAAATTTAAGCCAGTAGCCCAAAAGCTACTGGCTTTTTTTATTTCTAAACTATACTATATATTGGGTTTGACTAGTATAAAGTTGTTTTTTATCGTGGAACTATAAGGTTGTTTTTTGATAAAATAGTATTGTTTAAATAGTAAGTTTATACTTCTTGCTACTAAATAATAAGTTTATACTTCGTGCTACTAAATAATTTCTTATTTATTAAATATTTTAAATTTTACTTTTAATAGATAGATTAATTAAGTTAAAATTTGTAAATTAGATAAGTAAAAAAAAATTATAAAGTATGACGAGTTCAGTTATTGAAAACATTAGAAGAAATGTTAACCATTGGTACCTACCTGTTTTAGTAGGGGTGTTTTTTATCGTAGCAGGAGTATACATTTTTATGACTCCAGTGGCTTCCTATTTATCTTTAGCTATTTTATTTAGCGTTCTTTTCCTTTGTTCAGGATTTTTAGAGATCTTTTTTGCACTAGCCAACAGTAAGCAATTACGCGGATGGGGTTGGATGCTAGGAGCAGGTATTGTGGATTTTGTAATAGGATGTTACCTAATTAGTTCGCCACCGTTGGCAGCGGAGGTTTTACCTCTATTTGTAGGAATTGTTTTAATGTTTAGATCATTCCGTGGTTTAGGAATTGCTTTTGATATGAAAGCAATGCATACAAAAGGATATGGAAGCTTAATAGTCTTAGCTATTTTGGGATTAATTTTTGCATTCTTTATGATTTCGAATCTACAATTTGGTGCTTTTACAGTAGTGTACTGGACTAGTTTAACTTTTATTTTCTTAGGAATTTTAAGTATGTATTTTGGTTTTGCATTACGTACTCTAAAGAGAAAAGGTGGACAAATCAGCCAAGAACTAGTAGATAAATACCAAGCAATTCAAGAACAGATTAAAAAAGAGGTAGAATAATAGTATTTTAAAGATTAATTTTATCTTAAATCTATACTAGGAAGTAAAAAAAATAGTATTTTTCAGTTTTAAATTAAAAGACTATGAGAAAATTATTGGGAATTACCTTATTTGTAGCTGCTGCAGCTATATTTGGTTCATGTGAAAAAAAGTATGAATATATTGGTGAAGAAACTAGAGTTGGGCTTATCTATTTGGATAGCTTTACAAAAGAATCTAATTTAGTGGTAAGTACAAAAGGTTATAGACACCCTTGGAGAATTGGCGAAGGAGTATCTATTTTTGTTTACTTCTTAGAAGATACTTATGGTAATGGAAAACCAATTTGGACGCCATTACCTGCTAAATATTTTATTGATGTTCAGCAAGGAAATACCACTTCAATAGCAGAAATAGAATATAGTAATGCTCATTCCTTAGAAGAAGTATTTCTAACGGCAAGAAGTTTTCAAGGATTAGACTTATTTAAAAAGGTAGGAAGTGGAAATGATGCTATAAGCTATACAGATAATTTAACTTTTAAAGTAGTTTATCTTTCAGGACCAAATCCAGTGCCGTTTTCTGTAGCAAGTGAAACAAAAGAAGATGGGACTGTTCCTTATGAGGTTTTAGAAAAACAGTATAACCTGCAAAATGCAAAAGTAGCTAGAATGAATCCTAGTAAGTAATAGTAAAACCAGTAGAAATACTGGTTTTTTTTATGCTATAGTTTAGCAAAAGTAAAAAAAGTACTCTCTATAACTTTAGTCTTACTACTAAAAATATAGGGGGTACTTTTTTTTTAGGCCTGTTTTTTGCTTAAAAACACTCAAAAAAGCATTATTTAATTTTTTTTACAAAAAATACAGGGGGGTGTGTTGGTTTTTTTTAGTTTTTTGCTACATTTGCATCATCAAAAAGAGGGGTACCTTTCAAAAAACTAAAATTATGTCAACATTTCGTTTTCGAGCAATTGAAAAAGCAGCTTCTAGAGAAGTTGTAAAAGTAGAGGAACTGGGTAGAAAATCATTAATTTTTGGAGACCATGTTTTTAATGATAAGGCAATGCGTCAATTTTTAACACCAGAGGCTTATCAATCGGTAAAAAATGCTCAATTAGGTATTAAAATCGATAGAAGGCTTGCAGATTACATCGCCTTAGGTATGAAAGAATGGGCAATGAGTAAAGGTGTAACACATTATACGCATTGGTTTCAGCCTTTAACGGGGATAACTGCTGAAAAGCATGATGCCTTTTTCGAAACCCAATTTGATGGGGATCCAGTGGAGAAATTCAATGGTAGTCAATTAGTACAACAAGAGCCAGATGCTTCAAGTTTCCCAAGTGGAGGAATTAGAAACACATTTGAGGCAAGAGGATATACAGCTTGGGATCCAACCTCTCCAGCTTTTATTTTCGGAAGTACTCTTTGTATACCAACTGTATTTATTTCTTATACAGGAGAAGCATTAGATAACAAAACCCCACTTCTTAAAGCTATTACTGCTGTGGATGAAGCAGCAACAGAGGTAGCTAAGTATTTTGATAAAAACGTAAAGAAAATTACTACTACTTTAGGGTGGGAGCAAGAATATTTCTTAGTAGATACTGCATTAGCTTCTTCAAGACCTGATATTCTAATAACAGGAAGAACGCTTTTAGGACATACTGCAGCTAAAGGACAACAGTTAGATGATCACTATTTTGGATCTATTCCTACTAGAGTTTTGAATTATATGCATGATTTGGAGAATCATTGTATTTTATTGGGAATCCCTGTAAAAACAAGACATAATGAGGCTGCTCCTAATCAGTTTGAATTAGCTCCAATATTTGAGGAGACTAACTTAGCAGTGGACCATAACTCTTTACTTATGGATGTAATGAAAAAAGTTGCTGAAAAGCACTCTTTCAAAGTATTATTCCACGAAAAACCATTCAAAGGTGTTAACGGTTCAGGTAAACATAATAACTGGTCACTAGCTACAGATACAGGAGTTAATTTATTAAGTCCTAGTAAAACACCTAAGAGCAATTTACAATTCTTAACCTTTTTTATCAATACCATCAAAGCGGTAAATGATAATGAAGAGTTATTACGCTCGTATATTGCCTCTGCTAGTAATGATCACCGTTTAGGTGCTAATGAAGCTCCACCGGCTATTATGTCTGTATTTATCGGAAGACAATTAACAAAAGTGTTAATGGAATTAAAGGATGTTACAGATGGAAAATTATCACCGGAGGAAAAAACAGATTTAAAATTAAATGTAGTTGGGAAAATTCCTGATTTACTTTTAGATAATACGGATCGTAACCGTACTTCTCCTTTTGCTTTCACTGGTAATAAGTTCGAGTTTAGAGCTGTTGGTTCTACTCAAAACTGTGCTGGTCCTATGACAGCCTTAAATACTATTGTGGCTAAACAACTTAGAGACTTTAAAGTGGAAGTAGATACTTTAGTTGAAAAAGAAGGACTTAAAAAGGATGAGGCTATTTTCAATGTATTAAGAGAATATATTAAAGATAGTGAAAGAATCCTTTTTGAGGGAGACGGATACAGTCAAGAATGGGAAGAGGAAGCTGCAAAACGTGGGTTAAGTAATAATAAAGCTACTCCAGAGGCTCTACAAGTTAGAATTGCTCCAGCGTCTTTAGATGTGTTTGAAAAAATGGGTGTAATGAGTAAGATCGAAATGGAATCTCGTTACGAAATTGAATTAGAAGAATACATTAAAAAGATTCAAATTGAAGCTAGAGTACTAGGGGATATGGCTAGAAATCACGTTATTCCAACAGCCATTAAATACCAAAACATTGTCATTGAGAATGTGAAAGGTTTAAAAGAAATATTCCAAGGAGATGATTTTAATGATATTGCAGAAGAACAAGTGCAAATTATCAAAAAGATTTCTGAGCATATTTCTCAGATAAATAATAAGGTTACTGAAATGATTAACCAAAGAAAGAAATCGAACTTAATTTCAAATAAATACGATCAAGCTTACAGCTATTGTTATGAAGTTAAGCCTTATTTCGATGTAATTCGCTACCACAGTGACAAATTAGAGTTGCTAGTAGATAACGAGATTTGGACATTAACCAAATACCGTGAATTATTATTTATCAATTAGTTCAAGGATATACACTATCACTATAACAACACACACTTACTTTAAAAAGGTTTCGTCTTTAACAGACGAAACCTTTTTTGCTTTTAGGCTATTGTCTAGCCAAGATGTATTATAGTAGGAAAAAGTTGTTGTACAATTGCTTTGACTCTCTAAGGGGAAGTACCAAAGTATGTACAGCAAACATTTTTACTGCTTTAGGGTTTTATTACAATAGTCTAAACAAAGCACTTTAGCATCTTTAAAAAGCTTTTACCACAATAGTAGTATAGAAGGTTACTTTGGTATTATCTAAAAAAAAAGTGCTAGGACTACTCTTTTATCAAGAGGTCCTAGCACCTAAACCAAACAAATTACTAAAAAAAATATTACTATGCTTTCTTCTTTCTATAGGCTAAATAGAATAAGATAGGTAGAACAGTAAAGGACAGTATCATACAAATGATTAATCCACCTACAATCATAATAGCCAAAGGCTTTTGAATTTCAGAGCCCATACCTGTTGATAGTGCAGCAGGAAGAAGTCCCATAGACCCCATTAAGGCAATCATAATTACTGGTCGTATTCTACTTTTTACCCCTTCTTTAATTGCCTGGGTTAATTCCATTGCGTGTTTTCTATTGTCTTGGATTTGACCAATTAAGACAATTCCATCAATGGTTGCTACTCCAAAGAGTATGATAAAACCAATTCCAGCCGAGATGCCAAATATCGTGCCTGTTACCCAAAGGGAGATAAATCCACCAATAAAAGCAAAGGCTAGAGTGATAGCAGAAATCAAGGTGTCTTTTACATTTCCAAAGTTAAAGTACAGCAGTAATAGGATAAGAACTAAAGAAACAGGTACCACTAAGGTGAGTTGCTTAGCAGCGCGTTCTTTACTCTCGAATTCTCCTGCCCACTGTACTTTATGATTTTTTGGAATAAATACATTTTGAGCAACTTTTTCCTTGGCTTCTTTTATAGTACTTTCTAAATCTCTTCCTTCAATACTAAATCCTACCGCTATATATCTACTGGCATTCTCTCTATAGATGAAAGCAGGTCCACTATGGTAGTCAATAGTAGCAATTTCCTTTAAGGGAACTTGCTTACCATCCAAGGTAGGGATTAGGATCTCACTAATTTTTTCTTGGGAATCTCTGTATTGTTTATCATAGCGAATTACAATGTCAAACATTCTCTCATTCTCATAAAAGGTAGTAGCTGTTTCCCCACCAATAGTCATTGCAATAACTGCCTGAGCATCTGCTGTGGTGACAGCATATTTTGCCATCTTTAATTCATTTAAGGCAATCCTTAGTTCTGGTTGACCGATATTTTTAAATACATTTAAATCGGTAATTCCAGGTACATCTTTAATGCTATTGGCAACTTGGTTGGCATAGTCTTCCAATTCAAATAGATTATCTCCAAATATTTTGACAACCAAAGAACTTTTTACCCCAGCAACATATTCTTCCACATTATCCTGTATAGGTTGACTAAAGCCAAATTTAACTCCAGGATATTTTTCCAGTTTATCTCGCATTTGATCTAACAGCTCTTCTTTAGGAATCTTGTGTTCCCATTGATTCTCTGGTTTTAACTGGGTATGGAACTCAATATTGAAAAAACCTGTTGGATCTGTTCCATCATTTGGACGGCCTGTTTGTGTCAAGACAAATTCTACTTGTTGGAATTCCCTAAGATCTGCTTTCATTTTTTGACTTAGCTCTACCGATTCCGGTAAAGAAACACTACTAGGTAAGGTAGCTCGAATGTAAATGGCTCCTTCGTTTAATTTTGGTAGGAATTCTGCACCATAATAATGGAATTTTACCCCACAGAGCACTAATAGAAGGCTAAAGGCAATTAGAGTTGCTTTTTTTCTCTTGAAACAAAAGTCAAATACCTTATAAATATTACCCCTAAAGAATCTAGATATAAAGTTTTCCCTTTCAGAAATATTCTTTGTCAAAAGTACTTTACACATGGCAGGTACATAGGTCAAACTTAAAATAAGAGAGCCTAGTAAAGCATACCCCAAGGTAAAGGCAAGTGGAGAGAACATTTTTCCTTCTACTTTTTGGAAAGAAAAAATAGGTAAAAGTGCTACAATTAAAATCAGTAAGGCGAAAAAGATATATCCAGCTACGCTTGAGGCGCTTTTTCGAATTGTACCTAACTTACTCATTTTATTAAAGCGTTCCATGCCCACAAGCTTGGCCTTTTTTTCTAAACCGACAAAGACGACTTCTACAATAACTAGGGTACCTTCCAGTAATAGTCCAAAATCCAAAGCTCCCATCGAAATTAAGTTAGCTGGTAATCCTTGGATTCTAAGCATTATAATAGCAAATAAGAATGCTAAGGGGATTACCGAAGCCACTATAAAAGTGGTTCTCCAATTATATAGGAACACAAATACGATAATAGAAACAAGTACAATACCCTCGATAAGGTTTTTGGTTACCGTATGAACTGTATTGTTGACTAAATCTGTACGGTCAATAATAGGCTTAATCTGTACACCTTTTGGTAAGATGCGCTGATTTAAGTCTTCAATTCTTTCTTTTAAATGTGTAATTACCTCACTTGGATTTTCTCCTCTTAGCATGACTACAATTCCTTGGACTACATCCTCTTGGTCTTGGTAGCTTACTTGACCCAATCTTGGTTTTGCGCTAACAATTACTTTAGCTACGTGTTTTACTAATACAGGAGTGGGGCCATTTACTTGGATTAGGATATTTTCAATATCTTCTATATTGTCTAGTAGTCCAACACCGCGAACTACGTAAGCTTGGTCTGCTCTTTGAATGATGTCTCCACCTACATTTATGTTGCTGTTTTCTACTGCCTCAAATACATCTAAAGGGCTAAGATCATAGTTTTGTAGTTCAGTGGGATTAATTTGTATTTCATACATTTTTTGTTCCCCTCCAAAGCTAACTACATCTGCTACTCCAGGCACAGAGAGTAATTCACGCTCAATTACCCAATCCTGTATAGAGGTAACTTCTTTAATAGGTAGATCCGATTCTATAATATATCTAAAGATCTCTCCAGTAGCCCCTGAGGGAGCCTCTATTTCATAATCTGCATCTTTAGGTAAATCTACACCCATCATACGATTATTGGCATATTGTTGGGCGTAAAAATCATCTACATTATCCTCAAATATTACCGATACAACAGAAAGTCCAAAAAGGGAGGTAGAACGCAGTTCGGCTTTTTTTGGAATGGTATTCATTTGTTTGGTAATAGGAAGAGTTATAAACTTTTCCATTTCCTCGGCACTTCTTCCAGGCCATTGTGTGATAATTCTTACCCTAGTATTGGTAACATCAGGGAAAGCCTCAATAGGAGTTTTAATATAGGAGTATATACCTGCAAAGAGTAGAAGTGCGACTCCAAAAAAGATAAATATGGTGTTTTTAAGAGAAAATGCTACTATGTTTTTTACGAATTTCTGCATCGTTTATAGCTTTAAAATGGATTGTTTAATTGCTCATATACCAATAAGGCATTATTGGTTATAATTTGCTCTCCTTGTTCTATACCTGTATTAGTGTAAGTGAATTGGGAATTCCTAGCAATTGGATCAATTCTTCTTACTTCTTGATTACATCTGTCATTGAACACAACTATGTAATTTTGGTTATTGTCAAATACAATAGCGCTATTTGGAATGGCCACCGCCTTTTGTGAAGGGGAATCTAATTCTACAATAATATCTGCAATCATTCCAGGTCGCAATTTAAAGTCTTGATTATCCATGATGATTTGTGCTTTTAAAACGCGCTGTTCACTATCCAATGTTTGGCTAATATTGTCGATTTTTGCTTCAAAGAACTCATTTGGGTATGCAGAGGTATTCACTAGTACTTTTTGCCCTTTTTTTACATGTTGTATATTGGCTGTATAAACATTGGCCATTACCCAGACCTCACTAAGGTCAGCCACTGTAAACAATGGA
Organism: Myroides sp. LJL116; assembly: GCF_054871685.1. Classification (NCBI taxonomy): domain Bacteria; kingdom Pseudomonadati; phylum Bacteroidota; class Flavobacteriia; order Flavobacteriales; family Flavobacteriaceae; genus Myroides; species Myroides sp. LJL116. The sequence goes on along the minus strand of NZ_JBTXLR010000003.1, from coordinate 212,999 downwards.
TCCTCGCTACCCGATACACTACTGCCTTTAGTTATAGTATTCTCTACTATATATCCAGAGATAGGAGATTTAATTTCAAAGGCCCCGTGGTTTTTACCACTTGGGTTATGTCTTTGGAGATTTTTTTGTAAAGCTGCAATTTTAGAATCTATAATTTCTAATTCTGCTTGAGCTTCTAAATACTCTGTATTAGAAGCAAGTCCATCTTCAAATAAGCTCTTTGTAGTTTGCAATTGCCTTTGGATGACCTGTTTTTCTGCAGTGGAGCTTTGTAACTCTTGTAGTAAATCGTTTAAGTCAGTACTACTAATAAGAGCTAAGGTTTGATTCTTACTGACAAAGTCACCAAGGGAAAAGTAGGTTTGCTGTATAACTCCTTCAATCAAACTGTGATAAGGTACTGTTTTTTGCTGGTTATACATGATTTGACCAGTTAAAGTAATGCTTTGTACAATGGGAAGCACCTCTACTTTTTGTATTTGTAAATCTTGTTGAATTTCCGGGTCAATACAATAGGTTTTATCTAAAGTATGTGCATTGGTTGGAGTCTTTTGACAGCTTGCCAAAAGGGTAATAAAACATAAACAAGAAAGGGTATATTTCAGCATGATGTAAGAAAATTTCATTTATAATTCAGTTCCTATTGAATATTGTAAAGTTTCAAATTGATCTACAATTTGTTTTTTTGTATCGAGAATTAGTGATTTATTGTCCAAATAAGCCTCTATAAAGTCTAAGTATTGGATTAGACTGACATTTTTGTTTTTAAAATTTTCTTGATACACTACCATTAATCGGTCCAATTCAGGTTCGTAGTCCTTGTCCATTTCAAGGAGTAATTCTAGACTTTTATTGTAGTTCTTATAAGCCTGAACGATATCATTGGCAATAGAATTTTGCACTTGTTGTTTTTGTAGCGTATTCTTTTGTATTTCTAACTTAGCCTCGGCAATATTTCCTTTATTTCTATCAAATACAGGTAGGTCAAAAGAAACTCCAAAACCCACAAAGTTTCTCATTATATTTCCCCCTCTGTCATAATCTACCCCTAAGGTAATATCGGGAGTGTTCTGTGCTTTGAAAATCTCTAATTGCTTTAAAGACTGTAGTTCTTGGTTTTTCTGTATTTGGACATCAGCCCTGTTTTCTTGTGCTTTAATTATCCAGTCTTCTAAAAATAGTTCAGAGACCTGGAAAGTGGGTAGCTCTAATGCATCACTGATATATAAATGAATGTCCTGACCGATGTTTAAAAAGTTTTTTAACTCTTTTAAAGATTCCTGTTCATCACTACAAAGCTCTGTGTATTGTTTTTGAAATTGAAGTTGGGCGGCTTGTAAGCGGATATAATCCACCTGGCTTATATTACCTAAATCAAGTTGCTTTTTGAAGCCTTGTAATAAGGTTTTAGTATATTGAATCTGCTCCTTGTAAAGCTTAATTTGCTCTTGAGTACTTTGAAGCTCGGTTAAAAGTGTTCTAAGGTCCAGTTTACTTTGGGCCAATATGGCACTAAACTCTTGTTCTTTTTGCTCTACAGTTAAACGTTGGAGTTCAATGTTTTTTCTGCGTTTTCCCGCAGTTTGAATTTGCTGTTCTAAGTGCATGGAAATTTGCTGGGCTTGACCCCAATTTCCCCAAATTATAGGTTGGGTTTCAATATCTGTAGTTTTCCACAAATTCACCTCAGAAATTTCAAAGGTTGGATTTGGCCAAAGTTTACTCTGAATAACTTGGGCCTGAGCTTGCGAAATTTCAAGCCTTTGAGCAAGTAAGTCAATATTTTGCTCCATAAACATGGCCTCTATCTGTTGTTTAGATAGGTATTTTGGAGTACTCTCAGCAAAAGTGGTTAAGCAAAATAGCCCACATCCTAAAAACAATAATTGTCTAAGCATAAAACATATTTCTTTTGTTTTACAAACCTACGTTCTTAAGGTTATAACCAGCTTCGAAGTGGATTAACTTTACATTAAAGCTACATTAGAGTTAGATTAGAAACTTAGAGATAAACAGATTTGTTAGTTATTTATACTTTTTAGTGCTAATTAAAATAAGCTACTGTTAATTTACAATTATTAATTGTTATAATGTTCGTATGATATAAGATATTTTTTTTAGTTGACTTGCCTTAAAGGAGAATTCGGTAGGGTAGTGGTAAAAAAAAACGCCTCATTACTAAGTAATGAGGCGTTTTGTAAGATGTAAATCTTATTTAGTTTTTCTTAAAGCGTAGAACAACCATATCATCTGCATTAGATAATACTAATTCACCGTCTACTTCTTTATATTGAGTAACTGCATTTAAATTGCTAGTAAATAAGTTTTCTTCAACACCATCACAGAATCTTCTAGTCATAGCTACTTTATCAAAGCTAAGTTGTCCGTTATCTGCTTTGAACTCTCCATTGAAAACATTACATCCAGTGTTTCCATTGATGTTAGTAGTGTCAAAGTTTAATGTTGGAAGACCCATAGGGAATCTATCCTCAATTGTTTTCATACTTCTATCTAAAGGTTGGATAAAAGATAAAACCCATTGTGTTCCTTCTAAATTAATAATTTTCTCCGTTGGAGCTTGTTTTTCATGTTCGTGTTTAAAACTCATAAGTAAAACATCTCCTGAGAAAAATTGTAATTTATGATCTTGTACTTTAAAACTTGTAATTTCACTTAAAGCTTTTTTAAATGCAAAATCACTCACACCTTGACAAGCCATCATTGTAGATCCTAAATGCTCTCCAATAGATAGTCCGCTTACTCCACTTACTTGGTAAGCTCCGAAGATATTATTACAACCATCGTTACCATTTAAAGTGTTTTTTTCTGTGTCAAAATTTAAAGAAGGAGTTTTTCCAGGAAACAAATCTTTTAATGATTTACCTTCTGTAAAAGAATCACTCATAGATTCTAAAACCCATTTTCCTTGTAGTTCATTGTGAATAGCTAAGTCTTGAGTTTGATTTTCCATAGTGTTAGTAGATGCTGTTTTACAACTAATTACCGATAAAGATAAAAAAGCTGCAAGAAGGATTAAATTTCTTTTCATTTCTTGAATTTTTTATGTTAAGCCAAATATACAGAAAACAAGTGGCATCAATATGTTAATGTTTCCTCAAAAAAGTAGAATTAGGTGCTTATTTTTCCTAAATATATAAGTAATACATTGGTTAGCAATAGATAAGCTTCTGCGTAAATAAGTGCTAGAAATATAGATCTATAATCCTAAATCCTTGTAGATATGCAGAGATAATTGATTAATTTTTACAAAGTGATCATTTTTGTCATTTTCGTATACGTAGTAAAATTAATAAAATATGTTAAATTATGTTATTTATTAGAATTAAATGTATTTTTTATTGGAAAACGCATATATTTGTAGTAATCTAATTGTTTTTCATAAATTCTTTGTAAACACTGAAATACAAAATATTGCTACTTAGTTGAAGTAGCAAGTGAGTTTTGGCACAGAAATACCATTAGACTACAACCTATTATGACTTAAAAACTAATTAGAATGTTAGACACTTCAACAATATTGCAAAAGATCAAAAAGATGGTGGGGGTTAAAACAGATTTAGAACTTTCTAAATTGCTAAATGTTAAGCCTAATACTATTTCATCTTGGAAAAAAAGAAATAGTCTTCAATATGAAACCATTATTGAGTTGTGTGAGAAGTATGATGTTGATTTAAATCAATTATTTAAGGACTCACCTATTAGTAGTTCTACTACTGATCAAAATAAAGGAAAAGTCAAGATGATTGGGGTAGACCAGCATTTGGAGTACTTTATACATCCTGAGGCTGTTTTGCAAGATGCAGCTAGTTATGTGTTTCCAACTACAGAGCAAGTAGATGTAGCTTTTCAAGTTGCCTCCGAGAGTATGTACCCAACTATTAGAACTTCTTGTTATGTTTTGGTAAAGCAGGTGGATTTAGATCAAATTCAACCCCATAAGATTTATTTATATGTGGCTGATGGAAAAGGTATTTTTCTTAGTAGATTCACAAGGCTAACAGAGCACAATGTTTTATTATTTACCAATGACAATGAAAATATGGGTATTAATAAAGTGGATGCTCAAAATATACGCGAAATATACGAAGTCAAAGCCTTATTTTGTCCTAGCTTAAAACATATTGGAGATTTATAAGTTTTAAAGTCCCGAGTTAATCCTTTTTTGTTTTGTATTTTTGTTCTTTATTTTAATATACCTTTTCAATATGCAATGGATTAAACAAAAGTGCTGGGCAAATGTATTAGATAGTCAAAGAGAGCAGCCTTATTTCAAGGATTTACAGAGTTTTGTCAAAGAGCAATATTCCGAGAAATGCGTCTATCCTAAAGAAGAAAATATTTATAATGCATTAGAACTTACTCCTTTTGATAAAGTTAAAGTAGTTATTCTTGGGCAGGATCCTTACCATGGAGAGTTTCAAGCTAATGGACTTAGTTTTTCGGTAAATAAAGGAGTGAAGATTCCACCTAGTTTAGTGAATATTTATAAGGAATTGGAAAGTGACTTAGGTATTAGAAATGTTTTAAATGGGGATCTGAGTTCTTGGGCCTCTCAAGGTGTTTTGTTGTTAAATGCAACACTGACTGTAGAGCAGAAAAAACCAGGATCACACCAAAATAAAGGGTGGGAGATTTTAACCGATTATATAATAGAACAATTATCCTTACAAAAACAAGGTATAGTGTTTGTTCTTTGGGGAAGTTATGCTCAGAAAAAGGGTAGGAATATTGATACAAAGAAACACTTGGTGATCCAAAGTGCACATCCTTCTCCTTTATCGGTATATAGAGGTTTTTATGGTAGTAAGCCTTTTTCTAAAATTAACACCTATTTACAAGAAAATGCACAAACACCTATAGATTGGAGTATACCTTCTAGGTAAATTGTAAAAAATAAACCGCATGAAATACTACATTATGTTTGGTTTGAGATATAAATAAAAAAGAATGCCTGAAATAATTTTCAGGCATTCTTTTTTTATAGAATGGTAGTAAAATCTACTACATTTTTCTTCTTTTCATTTCTTTAGTGATCAAGTCTAACTCTCTGTTGGTTTGACCCTCTACAGATGTGTTCTCTTGAGCTCTACGAATTAAGTAAGGAATAACATCTCTTACAGGACCAAAAGGAAGGTATTTTGCAACGTTGTAATTTAACTTAGCTAAGTTAAAACTAATATTGTCACTCATTCCGTATAATTGTCCGAAGAACAATCTTTTATCTTGGTGAGAAATGTTCTTTTCTTGCATTAAATCCATAATTAAATAAGAACTATCTTCATTATGTGTTCCTGCAAATAAAGCCATTGTATCAATATTGTCAATCATAAAACGGATACCCGAGTCATAGTTAACATCTGTTGCTGGTTTGTCTACACAAATAGGAGATTTGTATCCTTTTTCAGCAGCTCTTTCTCTTTCGATTTCCATGTATGCTCCACGAACAACTTTCATTCCAATATGGAATCCTTCTTCTTTAGCAATTTTGTGAAGATCTTTTAACCATTGTAAACGATCCCAACGGTACATTTGAGCTGTGTTATAGATGATTGCTTTTTCTTTGTTATACTTACGCATCATGTCTAAACATACATCATCAGCAGCATCTTGCATCCAGCTGTGTTCAGCATCGATTAATAAAAGTACATCATTATCATGTGCATACTTACATGCCATGTTGAAACGGTATAAAATACGTTCCCATTCTGCCTGCTCAGTAGCAGTAAACTCTTTGCCTTCTCCTTTTTTCACAAACATGTCAAAACGACCAAACCCAGTAGGTTTGAAAACTGCAAAAGGAATAGCCTCTGGGCGTTCTTTAGCAAATTTAATTGTTTTCAAAGTCATGTTTAAAGCTGCATCAAATTGCTCTTCTGTTTCTTTTCCTTCTACAGAATAATCTAAAACAGATGCAACCTTTCCTTTAGAATACATTGTATCTACTACAGATAAACAATCCTCTTCGCTTACTCCTCCACAAAAGTGGTCAAAAACAGTTGCGCGAATTAAACCTGTAACAGGTAAATGAGTTTTAATAGCAAAATTAGCTAAAGAAGATCCAATCTTTACTAAAGCTGGTTTGCTAATCATTTTGAAAAGAAAGTGAGCTCTTCTTAATTCCTTATTGTTCTTTAAGGCGAAAGCTACCTCGGTGTTGTTAAATAATTTCTCCATTATTATAAGTAAAATCAGGATGCAAATATAATTACTCTTTTTATAATATCTTAAAAGATTTATAGATAATATTAAATTTTGTCTGTAATGCCTAGGTTGGCCTTAAATAAAGGAACAAAGTATTGTATAGTCCTTAGTAATCTCGTTTAAAAAGTAAAAAGACTGCATAAACGTTTTTTATTAAAAGAAGATTTAGCTTTTTTTTTGGTGAAAATTATATTATTTTAAGGAATTAGATGTTATTTGTGAAAAAAATATACTCGGACATCTACTTAGTAGGGCTTAATAAGCTACAAATGGCTAGTGAAATTAATAAAATAAGAGTGTATTTTTAAATTATTATAGCTTACTTTGTTATTGTAAACAATCAAAAAAAGAAATGGACATCATAAAAGCAGACAATTATGATATTGCTATTGGAATAGAGGCGTACTCATTTTTAGGAGAGCATATCAATAAGAAGAATTACACCAAGTTATTTATTTTATGTGATAGCAATTCCAATGAATATTGTATGGGGCATTTTTTAGCCCATCTTCCTGTAGAAGTTGAATTTGAGATAATAGAAATTGAACCTGGAGAAGAAAATAAAATCTTGGAAACTGCCCAAGGAGTTATTCAAAGTATGTTAGAGTTAGGAGGGGATAGAAATAGCGCTATGATAACCTTAGGTGGAGGAGTAATTACCGACATAGGTGGGTTTATTGCCTCTATTTATATGAGAGGAATAGATTGTTATAATATACCAACTACATTATTATCTATGGTTGATGCTTCTGTTGGAGGTAAAACAGGGGTAGATTGTGATGGAGTTAAAAACTGTATTGGTACATTTTCTAATCCTAAAATGGTAGTAGTGGATGTTACTTATCTAGAAACTTTACCAGGTGTAGAAATTCGAAGTGGTTATGCCGAAATGCTAAAGCATGGTTTAATATTAGATCCGCAGTACTATGATTTCTTAAAAGATAGTGGTAATATTGATTTGTCTCTTTTAGAGCCTTTAGTATGTAGATCTATTGAAATTAAAACAAAAGTGGTATTAGAGGACCCAAAGGAGAAGAATCTTAGAAAAGTGTTGAACTATGGTCATACTGTAGGTCATGCAATAGAGAGCTATTTTCTATCCAATGAGCATAAGCAAACTCTGTTACATGGAGAAGCCATTGCTATAGGTATGATAATAGAGGCTTACTTATCTAAAGAGTTATTAGAATTGCCAGAGGAAGATTATTTAGACATAAAGCATTATTTAGAGAAGATTTTTGGCAAAGTAGAAATCACTCAAGAGGATGTCGGTAATATTTTAGAATGGCTTAAATTCGATAAGAAAAATTCTCACGGTAAAATTAGATGCGTTTTATTAGCACAAATAGGTGAGCCAGTCTTTGATGTTGAGGTGGAAAAAGACCTGATTGTCAAAGGCTTTGAAGCCTATAGGGAAGAAATAGGAAAATAATGATCATTTTCTTTTTTCATTTGTTTATTTTATTACATTTGCCACGTGAAAAAGGACGTTTTATATATTCAATTTTGCCCTTACGTATGTGAGGCATTAGAGCCTTTTGCAAAGATGCAGAAAGCTAATTTTGTATATACTATTATTAAATATTTTAAGCAAGCCTTGAACTCCTTTCGCTTTCAACATAGGCTTTCTATAATGTTTGCTAATATTAGAGTTTGAAAAATGGTTTTTTATAGCCTTTTATAACTTATATTTATTAACTATTTTTAAAATTGATATTTCAGATGAACACTAAATATGTCGATTTAATAAATCAAACTTTTTATTTCCCACAAGAAGAATTCAAATTAAACAAAGATCATTTAACTTTTCATAATATAGACCTAATGGGGTTAGTTGAAAAGTATGGAAGTCCTTTGAAGTTTACTTATTTACCTAAGATTTCGGATAATATTGGCAAAGCTAAAGATATGTTCCGCAAAGCGATGGAGAAAAATAAGTATAAGGCTAAGTATTACTACTGTTATTGTACTAAAAGTTCTCATTTTTCTTATGTATTAGATGAGGCTTTTAAAAACGATATACACGTAGAGACTTCTTCTGCTTTTGATATAAACATTGTAGAAAAATTACTGGAGACTGGTAAAATTAACCAGGATACTTATGTAATTTGTAATGGATTTAAGCGTGCAGCTTATATAGATAATATAGCTCGTTTAATCAACGAGAAACACGAAAAAACAGTGCCTATTATTGATAATTACGAGGAGTTAGATTTACTTCAAGAACAAATCGATAAGAAATTTAAAATAGGAATTAGAATTGCTTCGGAAGAGGAACCTAAGTTTGAGTTTTATACTTCAAGATTGGGTATTGGTTATAAAAACATTGTTCCTTTTTATAAAAAGCAGATTGCTGATAATCCAAAAGTAGAACTTAAAATGTTACACTTTTTTATCAACACTGGAATTCGCGATACTTCCTATTACTGGAATGAGCTTTTAAAGTGTTTAAAAGTGTATATAGCTTTGAAAAAAGAATGTCCTACTTTGGATAGCTTAAACATTGGAGGTGGTTTTCCAATTAAAAACTCACTTGCCTTTGAGTTTGATTACCAATACATGATTGATGAGATTATTAATCAAATCAAAATTGCTTGTGATGATGCTGGAGTAGCAGTTCCAAATATTTTTACAGAATTTGGTTCATATACTGTTGGAGAAAGTGGAGGAGCTATTTATGAGATCCTTTATCAAAAACAACAAAACGATAGAGAAAAGTGGAATATGATTGATTCTTCTTTTATTACAACTCTACCAGATTCATGGGCGATAAACAAGAAATTTATCATGTTGCCAATTAATCGTTGGAATGATACTTATGAAAGAATCTTGCTTGGTGGTTTAACCTGTGATAGTGATGATTACTATAACTCAGAACAAAACTTAAACGCAATTTATCTTCCTAAGTATAATAAAGAAAAGCCATTGTATATCGGATTTTTCAATACAGGAGCTTATCAAGATACCATTGGTGGGTTCGGAGGGATACACCATTGTTTAATTCCACAACCTAAACACATTTTAATTGATAAAGATGAAAATGGGTTTATAGCAACAGAACTTTTCTCTGAACAACAAACAGCAGAGGATGTGCTTGATATTTTAGGTTATAACAAAAAGTAGTATTTTAAATAAACAAGAAGAAAAAAGGATCGCAAGATCATTTATTAATATATAAAAATTAAGTAAAATGAATAAAGGGCCAATTAGTCAGTTTTTAGTGCACAATTATAGACACTTTAACGCAGCAGCTTTGGTTGATGCAGCTAAAGGATATGAGGCGCATTTAGAAGATGGTGGAAAAATGTTAATCTCTATGGGAGGAGCAATGAGTACTGCTGAATTAGGTATTTCTCTAGCGGAGATGATTCGTCAAGATAAAGTACACTTTATTTCTTGTACAGGTGCAAACTTAGAGGAAGATGTAATGAATCTAGTTGCACACTCTCACTACAAAAGAGTTCCAAACTACCGTGATTTAACTCCAGAGCAAGAGCGTGAATTATTAGACAACCACTATAACCGTGTTACTGATACTTGTATTCCAGAGGAAGAAGCTTTCCGTCGTTTACAAAAGCACTTAGAGGATGTTTGGCATGCTGCTGAAGAAAAAGGAGAGCGTTATTTTCCACACGAATTCTTATACCAAGTAGTTAATTCTGGAGTTCTAGAACAATACTACGAAATTGACCCTAAAGACTCTTGGATTGTTGCAGCTGCAGAGAAAAATCTTCCAATTGTTTGTCCAGGATGGGAAGATTCAACTTGTGGTAATATCTTTACTTCTAACGTAATTAAAGGTAACTTAAATGTTCATACTGTAAAATCAGGAATTGAATATATGATTTACTTAACAGAATGGTACCGCGCTAACTCAGGTGGAAAAGGAGTTGGATTCTTCCAAATTGCTGGTGGAATCTCTGGAGATTTCCCAATTTGTGTTGTTCCAATGATGTACCAAGATTTAGAGTGGACAGATGTTCCTTTCTGGGCATATTTCTGTCAAATCTCTGACTCAACTACTTCTTATGGATCTTACTCAGGTGCAGTTCCAAATGAGAAAATTACATGGGGTAAGCTAGATGTTGATACGCCAAAATTTGTAATCGAATCAGATGCAACTATCGTAGCTCCTTTGGTGTTTGCGTATGTTCTTGGTAACTAATACAACAGAGAAATAAAGTGAAATTAGTGTTTAATTTTATTTGATTATTCCTAATTTGCTATTACATTTGAAAAGAAATAAAGCAATAAGAGAATGAAAAGAGTAATTGTTGATTACGCAAAATTAACTAACGAAATTTTAGCACTTTTAGTGGATAGATTTCCTGATGGATATGATGATTCTGATATAATTAGATTCAAAAATCAAAAGAATGAAACAATTGAAGCTGTTGAAGTTCGTACAGAGGATACTATATATCTGGTAAAAGTAAGTACTAAATTAGCCGACCGTATCGAGAACTTTGATGATGAAGAAGAAGACTATGCTGATCCAGCAGATGATTCTTTAGACGCATTGAAAGACTTGGAAATCGCCGACGAAGAAGATTAATATAATCTCTATAGAAAAAAACCACTCTTTATGAGTGGTTTTTTTATTAATCTTAATGCGTAAAAGGCTAATTCTAGTTTTATTTTCGATATATTTGCCAACGTTTAAAAAGACTGAAATAATTGAAAATATGAAAGCAGGTATTGTAGGATTACCCAATGTAGGTAAGTCAACCTTATTTAATTGTTTATCTAACGCAAAGGCGCAAAGTGCAAACTTTCCTTTCTGTACAATTGAACCAAATATTGGTGTGGTGAACGTACCAGATCCAAGATTGTTGAAATTAGAGGAGTTAGTTAATCCAGAGCGCGTTTTGCCAGCTACTGTAGATATCGTTGATATTGCAGGGTTAGTAAAAGGAGCAAGTAAAGGAGAAGGACTAGGAAATCAATTTTTAGGGAATATCCGCGAGTGTAATGCAATTATTCATGTGTTACGTTGTTTTGATAATGACAATATTGTTCACGTGGATGGGAATGTAAACCCAATTAGAGATAAGGAGACTATCGATATTGAGTTACAATTAAAGGATTTAGATACGGTTGAAAAACGCCTAGAAAAGGTTAAAAAGGCCGCTAAAACTGGTAATAAGGAAGCTCAAGTGGAAGCAGCTCTTTTAGAGCGTATTCGCGAGACTTTATTACAAGGTAAATCTGCACGTGTTATTGAGCCAAATAATCAAGATGAGGCGGAGCTTTTAGAAGATTTTCAATTAATTACTGCTAAGCCTGTTTTATATGTTTGTAACGTAGATGAATCTGCTGCTGTAAATGGTAATGCATATGTAGAGCAAGTTAGAGAATTAGTTAAGGACGAACATGCTGAGGTAATTGTTTTAGCTGTAGGAACAGAGGCAGACATTACAGAGTTAGAAAGCTATGAAGAGCGTCAAATGTTCTTAGAAGATATAGGTTTGTCAGAACCAGGAGTTTCTAAATTAATTCGTTCTGCTTACAAATTATTAAACCTACAAACTTATTTCACAGCAGGTGTGAAAGAAGTTAGAGCTTGGACTATTAAAGTTGGAGATACTGCTCCACAAGCAGCTGGTGTAATTCACTCAGATTTCGAGAAAGGATTTATTCGTGCAGAGGTTATCGCTTACCAAGATTTCGTGGACTATGGTTCAGAATCTAAAGTAAAAGAAGCTGGAAAATTAAGAGTGGAAGGAAAAGAATATATTGTAAAAGATGGGGATGTAATGCACTTCCGTTTTAACGTATAAGTCTTTTTACTTGTAGATATATACAAAACGACTCCTCAATAATTAATGATATTATTGGGGAGTTTTTTTTTAGGTATTTGTTTTTAATATTCCATAGATACTACTTTAACTAGTCTTAGGTAGTTTGGTTTTATTGAAAACATTATTGTATTTTAGTCCTTAGAGCCTTGTGTATAAAGAGGGCTAAAGCAAAAGCAAGGCAATGATACTAGCCTTGTAAGCGGGTTGTATTTGAATCTTTAATATTATTTTACTATGTTAGCCAAGAGTGTAGGTATGAAAGTGTTTTTACTTTTCAAGCAGTCCATTATGGACTTTATGTCAGATAATGCAATGAAGTTTAGCGCTGCTTTATCCTATTATACCATCTTTGCTTTTCCACCATTGCTCATTATAATTATTTCGGCAAGTAGTGTCTTTTTTGAACAACAAGAAGTAGCTGATTTTTTTTATGGCCAATTAAGTGACCTAGTTGGAGATAATACCGCTTTTGAGTTAAGGGGAGTAATGGAGAATTTAGCCATTACTAGATCCGGTATCCTGCCTACTATAATAAGTATTGCTATGCTTCTTTTTAGTGCCTCAGGGGTATTTGCTGAGATTCAAAGCTCCATTAATTATATGTGGGGATTTGCGGCTGCACCTCATAAGAGTATGGCTCAATTTATTCGAAATCGCATTATATCTTTTTCTATGATTGCCTCTGTGGGTTTTTTGCTTTTAGTTAGTCTTTTGGTTAATTCATTAATTAGTCTTTTGTCTAATTTTTTAAAGGAGTTTATAGATCACGATATTTTGTTTTTAGTAGAACTATTAAACAACGTGGTGGTCTTTGGTATAATTACCTTTTTATTTGCCCTTATATTCAAAGCTTTACCTAATGGAAGAATTCGTTGGAAGGATACTTTAATTGGTTCGGGTTTTACCGCCATTTTGTTTATGGTGGGTAAATTTGCCATAGGATTTTATTTAGGAAGTAGTGCAACTTCTTCTTTATACGGAGCTGCGGGGTCATTAATTGTAATGCTCATTTGGGTGTATTATTCGGCCATGATTTTATATTTTGGCGCCGAGTTTACAAAGAACTATGCCCTTTTGTTCGGAAAAAAGATAATGCCAGGAGCTGATTCTGTGGAAATTCGCAAAAATGTTATTAAAAATTGATTGAATTACAATCCTTTAGTTTTTATTGTTGATTCCAAGACTTTAACCATTTTTATTTTAAGCTAAATAATAGTAATTTAGCGCAAATTCCTTACTTTTTTATGCAAGATCAAAATCAATATACCGAAGATAATATTCGTTCATTAGATTGGAAAGAACACATTCGTATGCGCCCGGGAATGTATATCGGGAAGCTAGGTGATGGGTCTTCTCCTGATGATGGTATTTATATTTTACTAAAAGAAGTCATCGATAATAGTATTGATGAGTTTGTCATGGGTAGTGGTAAGACTATCGAAGTTACTTTAAAAGATAAAGTTGTGACTGTAAGAGACTACGGTAGGGGAATTCCTTTAGGGAAGGTGGTAGATGTTGTCTCTAAAATGAATACGGGAGGAAAGTACGATTCTCGTGCCTTTAAAAAATCTGTAGGTTTAAATGGGGTTGGTACAAAGGCGGTGAATGCTTTGAGCTCTTTCTTTAAGGTAGAAGCCATTAGAGATAACCAAATTAAGACAGCAGAGTTTTCTACAGGTAATTTAGTTCATGAGCAACCAGTGGAAGAAACCTCAAAGAGAAAAGGAACTAAGGTTTCTTTTATTGCTGATGAAACTATATTTAAAAATTATAAATATAGAAAGGAATACATTGAGCGTATGCTCAAAAACTACTGTTACTTAAATAAGGGACTAACCATTTACTTTAACGGAGAAAAATTTTATTCCGATAATGGATTACAAGACTTATTAAGTGAAAACATTGATCCTAGCGACCAAGTATATCCAATTATACATCTTTTAGGTGCCGATATTGAGATCGCTATGACACATAGTAAAACACAATATTCAGAAGAATATTATTCTTTTGTCAATGGGCAAAACACTACTCAAGGAGGAACGCATTTAGCAGCTTTTAGAGAAGGAGTTGTTCGTACTATCAAAGAGTTTTACAATAAAAATTTCGACGCCTCTGACGTGCGAAAAAGTATAGTAGCTGCTATATCTGTTAAGGTAGAGGAACCAGTATTTGAGTCTCAAACTAAAACAAAGTTGGGTTCAACGGATATGGGACCTGATATGCCAACAGTTAGAACGTATATCAATGATTTTATAAAGACCCAATTAGATAATTACTTACACAAGAATCCTGAGATTGCAGATATTTTACTACGTAAAATACTTCAAGCAGAAAAGGAGAGAAAGGAATTATCTGGTATTCGAAAATTAGCCAAAGAAAGAGCTAAGAAAGCTAGCTTACACAATCGTAAATTAAGGGATTGTAGGGTGCATTTTACCGATATAAAGAACCCTAGATATTTAGAGAGTACTTTGTTTATTACCGAGGGAGACTCGGCCTCCGGATCTATTACTAAAAGTAGGGATGTGAACACACAAGCGGTGTTCTCTCTTAGAGGTAAGCCTTTGAACTCTTTTGGTATGACAAAGAAAATTGTATATGAGAATGAGGAATTTAACCTTCTTCAAGCTGCTTTAAATATAGAGGACGATTTTGAGAATTTAAGATATAATAATATTGTAATTGCAACCGATGCCGATGTGGATGGAATGCACATTCGATTATTATTGATTACCTTTTTCCTACAATTTTTCCCAGAATTAATCAAAGAGGGGCATTTGTATATTTTGCAAACTCCCTTATTTAGAGTAAGAAATAAAAAACAGACTATCTATTGTTATAGTGATCAAGAAAGAGTGGAGGCTATTGAGAAGTTAAAGCCAAAGCCTGAAATTACTCGATTTAAAGGACTTGGGGAGATTTCTCCCGATGAATTTAAATATTTCATTGCCGAGGACATTCGTTTAGATCCTGTAATGTTAGACAAGAGCATTTCTATTGAGAAGATGTTGGAGTTTTACATGGGTAAAAACACCCCTGATAGACAAGAGTTTATCATTGATAATTTGAAAGTTGAACTTGATGTTGTAGAACAATAGATTATGAGCCACCAAGATAATTTAGATCCAGATTTAAATAAAGATAATTCCTTAACACCTGAAGAGTTTATTCAAGAGGAGGTAGAGCTACAACCTGAGGAGACTATAACTAAAGTAACTGGTATGTATAAAGACTGGTTCTTGGATTATGCTTCTTATGTAATTTTAGAGAGAGCTGTACCTGCTATTGAAGACGGATTCAAACCTGTACAGCGCCGAATTATGCACTCTATGCGTGAATTAGATGACGGTAGATACAATAAGGTAGCCAATATTGTTGGACATACCATGCAGTATCACCCTCACGGAGATGCTAGTATTGGAGATGCTATGGTACAGATAGGGCAGAAAGAATTATTAATCGATATGCAGGGGAACTGGGGAAATATTTTAACCGGGGACGGTGCAGCTGCATCTCGTTATATTGAAGCAAGATTAAGTAAATTTGCTTTGGAGGTTTTATATTCTCCAAAGATTACTACTTGGCAGTCCTCTTATGATGGTAGGAGAAATGAGCCAGTAAATTTACCAGTGAAGTTTCCCCTATTATTGGCACAAGGTGGAGAGGGTATCGCAGTTGGATTATCCACTAAGATATTACCTCACAACTTCAATGAGCTTATTGATGCTTCTATTAAAATATTAAAAGGAAAGCCCTTTAGTATATATCCTGACTTCCCAACAGCTGGAATAGCTGATGTTTCTAATTACAATGATGGAGCAAGGGGAGGAAGAGTACGCGTTAGAGCAAGAATAGCACCTTTGGATAAAAACACATTGGTTATTACAGAAATACCATTTTCAACTACTACAACTAGTTTGATTGATAGTATTTTAAAGGCCAATGACAAAGGAAAGATTAAAATTAAAAAGATCGAAGATAATACTGCCGCAGAAGTGGAAATTTTAATCCATTTACCTAGTGGTACTTCTCCTGATAAAACCATTGACGCATTATATGCTTTCACAGCTTGTGAAACCTCTATTGCACCATTGGGATGTGTAATTGAAGACAATAAGCCTTTATTTACAGGAGTAAGCCATATGCTTAAAACTTCTACCCACAGTACAGTAGAGCTTTTGAGAAGGGAATTAGAAATCGAGCTTTTTGAACTAGAAGAAAAATGGCATTTCCTATCCTTAGAAAGAATCTTTATAGAAAATAGAATCTACCGTTTAATAGAAGAGCAAAGCACTTGGGAAGGTGTTTTAAAGGCTATCGAACAGGGACTTCTACCATTTATAGAACATTTAAAAAGAGAAGTTTCTCAAGAAGATATTGTACGATTAACAGAGATTCGTATTAAACGTATCTCTAGATTTGATATAGATAAGGCCGTTGAAAATATCTTAGCTTTAGAAGGTGAGATTGAACAAGTTAAACACCACCTTGCTAATTTAATAGAATTTGCCATCAATTATTTTACAAGCTTAAAACAAAAATATGGCAAAGGAAAAGAAAGACAAACAGAATTAAAGAGTTTTGATACCATTGAAGCTACAAAAGTAGTGCTTAGAAACTCTAAATTATATGTAAATAAAGAAGAAGGTTTCTTTGGAACGGGATTAAGAAGGGATGAGTATGTTTGTGACTGTTCCGATATTGATGATATTATTGTCTTTTTACGTGATGGATCCGTTGTAGTTTCCAAAGTGGAGGATAAGAAATTCGTTGGGAAAGATATTATCCACATTGGTATTTGGGATAAGAACGATAATAGAACCATTTATAACTTAATCTATCGTGATGGTAAATCAGGATCAAGTTATATAAAACGATTTAATGTTAAGGGAGTAACTAGAGATAAGGTATATTCTTTAACCCAAGGAAAACCGGGGTCTCAAGTACTTTACTTCTCGGCTAATCCAAATGGAGAGGCAGAGATAATTACCATTATTTTACGCCAACTTTCCAATGTGAAAAAACTTAAGTTTGATGTAGATTTTGCCCAGTTATTAATTAAAGGTAGAGCAGCTAAAGGTAATTTAGTTACTAAGTATGCCATTAAGAAAATAGAGTTAAAGGAAAAGGGAATTTCTACTTTAAGACCTAGAAAAATATGGTTCGATTCTTCAGTAAGTCGCTTAAACGTGGATGGAAGAGGAGACCTATTAGGAGAGTTTAAACCAGAGGATCGTCTATTGGTTATTACTCAGTCAGGAAAAGTGAAAACTATTATTCCTGAATTAACGACACATTTCGAACAAGACATGATTGTCTTGGAGAAGTTTATAGCCAATAAGCCTATATCGGCAGTATATTTTGACGGTGAAAAACAAAGATATTACGTTAAGCGATTTTTTGTAGAAAACGAAAATAGAGAAGATAGCTTTATTACTGACCATGAAAAGTCTGTATTAGAGGTGGTTTGTACCGATTATAGACCTCACATTGAAGTTGTGTTTTCTAAAGTGAAAGGAGTGCAAAAAGAATCTTTACAAATCAACTTAGAAGAGTTCATTACTGTAAAGGGAATAAAAGCTTTAGGTAATCAATTAACCACTGATAAGATCAAACAGATTAATATCCTGGAGCCTTTTCCTTATGAGCCAGAACCAGAGGCTGTAAGTGAACAAGAACAGGATACAGAGCAAATAGAGGATGTGGATCCAGATGTGAGTATAGACCCAGATGGCCAGGCTAGCTTACTGCTTTAATTCTTATATCCATATAGCATGAGAAAATCTTTAAAAAGAGCTTTGTTTTTACTAGGAATTAGTAGTTGTATTTTCGGTTTAAGGGCTAGCGCTCAAAATACCGCAGATAATCTATTTGATAACCAAGAAAATAAGTATTCTCTATCGGAGCGTTGGGAATTGGGGAAAGATAGTCAAAAAAACACTTTTACAATCACCCCTTATAAGCCTATTTATATTCTTCCAGGTAGATGGAGCAATAGACCTAATGATAAACCAACGAGTCTAAACCCGGAGAACAATAGTAAGACAGCTTTGCCTTATCAGCCTTGGGAGTTAAAGTTTCAGTTGAGTTTTAAAACTAAAGTAGCTCAGGGCTTAATTTTTGGTAAAGGAGACATATGGTTAGCTTTTACGCAGACAGCTAATTGGCAGGCTTATAACGAGCCTATTTCAAGGCCTTTTAGAGAGCTTAATTACGAACCAGAGATTATTTTCAACTATCCTATTAATTGGAGTATTGGAAACTTTAATATTGTTATGGCTGGTGTTGGATTTAATCACCAAAGTAATGGTAAGAGTCTACCAGAGTCTAGAAGTTGGAATAGAGTTATTTTCCAACTTGGAATGGAATATGAGAACTGGAGCTTTGTTGCAAAGCCTTGGTTTAGATTAAAGGAAAAGAAGCAAAATGACGATAATCCTAAAATTTCTGACTATATAGGTAGAGCAGAGCTTTTAAGTGTTTATAGTTTTAAAGGAAATGTGCTTAGTTTGATGATACGTAGTAATATGCGTTTTAATTCACACTATAAAGGTTATATGGAATTTACATGGGCTTATCCTATTAAAGATAATTTGAAACTATATTTCACTGCTAGTAATGGTTATGGGGATGCTCTTATAGATTACAATTGGAGTCAAACTAATTTAGGCATAGGAATCTCTTTAATAGAGTGGTAAAAATACTACACAAGAGATTAATTTGCTGTGATATAAAAAAAAGACCTTGTTTTACTATTTGTAAAACAAGGTCTTTTTTATTTAGGTGTGTTTTTCTTTTCTAAGTCTTGCTTTTTAGCTGCAATCTTTAAACTAATGCCTAGGTAGACTATAAATATAAAAAAACCAATAAAAGAAAGCCAATTAGCCTGTAAGGACCACATGTCTGTAGTGTCGAAGTTGAAAATACCATAGACAAGAATTGTTAGTACTATGTAGGTAATAATTTTTTGAAATTTCATTAGAGTATATTTTAAATAGTCATGGAAAATAGTTGTCTATCTGGTTTTTGTTCCTGTAATCTAAGATCAAAAGCCATACAGATATTACGTATAAAAGGCCTACCTTTTTGGGTTACACTTATTTTATGTCGCTCTACTTTTACAAGGTCATCTTGGATTAATTCTTGTAAGTTTTCTAAAATAGTATTTACCTTAATATGACAGGCGTCTTTTGTTAAATCTGTTTCTAAGTTACACATTAAATTTAATATATGTTCTCGAATAATTAGATCTTCTTGATTTAAAATATGTCCTTTTACCACAGGAAGTACATTGTTTTCTAATAATGCATAGTATTGCTTTAGGTCTTTTGTATTTTGAGCAAATCCAAACCAGCTATCACTTATTGCCGATACACCTAAACCTATCATTAATTGAGTGGATTGAAGGGTATAGCCCATAAAGTTACGGTGTAATTCACCTTTGCACAAAGCTTTGTATAAGGGGTCTGTTTTCAAAGCAAAATGATCCATTCCAATTTCCATATAGCCATTTTTTATTAAAAGTTCTTTCCCTAATTCATATAGCTGTTGCTTTTGCATGCCCTTTGGAATATCTTGAATATCAAAACCTCTTTGCCCATTTCCTTTGACCCAAGGTACATGAGCATAGGAATAAAAAGCTATTCTATCGGGTAAAAGACTATAGGTTTTCTCCACAGTATCCACAACGTTACTCTTTGCTTGTAATGGTAAACCATAGATTAGATCATGAGAGATAGAAGTGTAGCCTATTTCTTTGGCCCACAAAGTCACTTTTGCAACATCGTGAAAGTTTTGTTTTCTGTGTATAGCTGATTGTATCTTAGGATCATAGTCCTGTACTCCAAAACTCACTCTTTTAAAACCAATGTCATAGAGTTTTTGTAAGTGCTCTTTTGTGGTATTCACTGGGTGACCTTCAAAACTAAATTCATAGTCTGTAGCCTTTGTAGCTGTTTTAAAAATCTCTTGTATTAAATATACTAGATGCTCTGCACTAAAAAAGGTTGGGGTACCACCACCTAAATGAATTTCCTTGATAATTGGTTTTTCTGGCAGTATAGCACAGTATAATTGCCATTCTTTTAAGAGTGCATTTATATAAGGGACTTCTTTGTTGTGCTGGGTGGTAATATATTTATGACATCCACAAAAAGTGCACAGGCTTTCACAAAAAGGCAGATGAATATATAAGCTAATACCTAAATTAGTATTACTTTGCTTAAAGCTAGTTTTACAACTTTCAAGCCAACTAGTATAATGAAAAGAATCTGTATCCCAGTAAGGAACACTGGGATAACTGGTGTATCTTGGTCCTGGAATATTGTATTTTTGTATTAAAGACATCTCCTTATTAGTTATATTTACACCAAAAATAACAGAAGATTATCGTAATTTAAATGATAAATATCATCTAACTAATCTATATAAACATGAAAAACAGAATGAAACAAATTTTACTTGCTATAGTATTGGCTAATTTTAACATATTAGTTAGTTTTGCCCAAAGTCCAAAGGAGGAACATTTATTAGATAAAGCTCATTTTCAACATGCTATCGCGCAAAATGATATTCAATTGGTAGATGTGAGAACTTCAGAAGAATTCCAGCAAGGAAGCATTGATGGGGCCCAAAACATAGATTTCTTACAAAAAGACTTTTTAGACAATATTAGTAACTTAGATAAAGATAAGGCGGTATATATCTTTTGTAAGAGTGGTAAAAGAAGCGCAAATGCCAGAGAAAAATTACTAGAAAATGGGTTTACAAAAGTATACGAACTAGATGGGGGTTTTTTACAGTGGCAAGCTAAATAAGTTAATAAGCTAGGAAATACTGTGGAACACTCTTGTTTTTATCAATATTTTAAGATTTTACTATCTGATAAAAACAAAATATTTACTATTTTTGAAAAAAAACAAACGATATGGATACAGCATCTTTTACAGGATTTATAAAAACTCTGTGTATAATTGTTTTAGTGTACTACGGTTTTAAGTTCGCTATGCGTTATCTATTACCACTACTATTAATTAAAGTAGCAAAAAAGGCTGGTGAGAACTTTCAACAAAAGCAACAACAATACTATCAACAAAATAATTCTTATTCAAGCAATACAACTAACCAAAACTCTACTAATGAAACCAAAGAGGTTTTTAGGAGTAAGAAAGTAGTTGGAGAGTATATAGAATTTGAGGAAATTGATACTAAATAACACTAAATAAAAAACAACAAAAGGGTTACAGTGAGCTGTAATCCTTTTTTTTGTACCATAAAGTTCTCTACAAAGGGAGATTTCTTTGTTTAAAAAAGGGGAATCGCTTTTTTAGTGGGAAAAAATCGCAATACTAATTACTCTCTTGATTATAATTACTTATTTTAGCCTATTATAAAATTTAATGCTAAAAAATAAAATGAGCAGTTATAAGAAGTTTTTACCCCACCTACTAGTTTTAGTGGGATTTGTTTTTATTTCTTTGGGTTATTTTTCTCCTGTTTTAAAAGGGAAGGTAATTTACCAATCCGATATTGTACAGTATACTGGAATGGCCAAAGAGCAAATAGAGTTTAGGGCCAATAATCAAAGTGAGCCTTATTGGACCAATAGCGCTTTTGGTGGGATGCCTACTTATCAATTGGGAGCTAAATATCCCTACAATTTTATCAAAGATATAGATAGTGCTCTACGATTTTTACCCCGTCCAGCGGATTATCTTTTTTTATACTTCATAGGATTTTATGTTTTACTTATTAGTTTAAGAGTAAGTGCTTTACGAGCATTTATTGGAGCTTTAGCCTTTGGTTTTTCTACTTACCTGATTATCATCTTGGGAGTAGGGCATAATGCCAAAGCACATGCTATTGCTTATATGCCCATGGTACTTGCTGGGGTTTTACTCATTTGGCAAAAACGCTTTATAGTAGGAGGTATCTTAACAGGATTTGCAGCAGCTTTAGAAATTAGCGCCAATCACTTTCAGATGACCTATTACTTACTGCTTTTACTCTTAGTAGTTTGTATTTACTACACTGTTATTTATATCAAAGAAAAGAACTATAAATCTCTTTTAAGTGTTTATGGTATTTTAGCACTTACTGCTATTTTAAGTATTGGCGCAAATGCTACTAACTTATTAGCAACGGCCGAATATGCTAAGTTCTCTACAAGAGGAAAGAGTGAATTAACTAGTGTAGATGCTCAAAGTGCTACCTCTGGTTCCTCTCTAAGTTATGATTATATCACCGAGTATAGTTATGGGATATTTGAGAGTTTAAACCTATTAGTACCTCGATTAACAGGAGGAGCTAATAATGAATCTTTATCTACAGACTCTAATGTTGGTGAATTTTTAAAAGGTATAGGAGCAAATAGCCAAGAAGTTGCAGGATTTGTTGAAAATGTACCTACATACTGGGGAGATCAGCCTATAGTTGCTGCTCCGGCTTATATTGGTGCTGTGGTGGCATTTCTATTTGTTTTGGCTTGCTTTGTAGAAAAAAGACGAGTTAAATACGTATTTATCATAGGAGCTTTACTTTCTCTATTATTGTCTTGGGGTAAGAACTTTAGCCTTTTAACGGATTTCTTTATCAATTGGGTGCCTTTATATAATAAGTTCAGAGCAGTATCTTCCATTCAAGTTATTTTAGAAATTTGTATGCCAGCTTTGGCTATTTTAGGACTATATAGTTTTACTACAGTCTCTAAAGAAAAACAAATCAAAGCCTTACTTTATAGTGCTTATATCTTTATAGGTATTTTTGTGTTTTTATTTATTGCACAATCTACTTTGCCTTTTGCAGGTTTAAATGATCCTTATTATACGCAAGCTTATGGCGAAATAGGACCTGGCTTAGTTAGGGCTATCACCCAAGACAGAAAGCAAATGTACCAAGCAGACCTTTTTAGAAGTATATTTTTAATAGGGGCTACTTTTGGGGTGTTATTCTTATTTAGTAAAGGTAAATTAAAACAAACTATTGCCCTGGTAGTTCTAGGAGCTTTAATGGTTTTAGATTTAGTATTAGTTGATAAAAAGTATGTCAATGAGAATAATTTTGTAAACAAATCTCAAATGAGTGCTCCTTTTGGGTTAACTGCTGCAGATAAGCAAATCCTAAGTGACCCAAGTATTTTTAGAGTATATGAGATTGATGCCGGTTTGAATAGTGCTAGAAGTAGCTATTTTCATCAAGCGATCAATGGTTACCATGCTGCAAAACCACGAAGAATACAACAATTGATGGATAATAATTTATTGAGTAACAATATACAAGTACTCAATATGTTCAATGTTAAGTATCTTTTAGCAAGCAATGAAGACCGTCAACTTGTTCATATGCAAAATGACCAGGCAAATGGCAATGCATGGTTTGTAGAAAATATTGATTTTGTGCAAGATGCTAATGCTCAAATTGCAGCTTTACATACTCAAAACACCAAAACAACTGCTACAGTGGATCGTTCTGCATTTAAAGATTTAACTTTACAGGATGCCTATAAGGTAGATTCTATTGGAAGTAATATCGTGTTAATGGATTATGCTCCTAATAAATTAACTTATAAAAGTAACAATCCCAATAATGGAGTAGGGGTTTTCTCTGAAATGTATTATCCTAATGGATGGAGAGCTACTATGGATGGGAAGCCTGTGGAGATTTTTAGTGTGAATTATGTATTAAGAGCTTTGGAAATACCTTCTGGAGAGCATGAAATCATTTTCACTTTCGAGCCACAAGTCATTAAAACTGGAAGTTATATTGCTTTAGTAAGTTTTATTGTAATGGTGATTTTAAGTATAGGAGCAATTCTTTATTCCAAAAAACAACAAAAATAAATGAAACAAAAAGTTTTAATTATTTCTTATTATTGGCCTCCAGCAGGTGGCCCAGGAGTACAACGATGGTTAAAATTTGTCAAGTATTTGCCAGATTTTAATTATCATCCAGTGGTATATATTCCTTCGAATCCTACTTATGCTATGGTAGATAACCATATGGAACAAGATCTAGGAAAGGATGTTACTATAATCAAAAATAAAATTTCTGAACCCTATAAATTGGCTAAATTATTTTGGCCTACACAAAGTAGTACCCTTAGTGCTGGTATGATTCCAAGTATTAGGAAACAGACCAAGACAGATAAGTTTTTATTGGCCATAAGAGGAAACTTTTTTATTCCAGATGCAAGGATAGGATGGGTGGATACCTCTGTTGATTTTTTGAAAGAATATCTGTCAAAGAACCCTGATATTACTAAGGTTATTACAACAGGTCCTCCTCATAGTATGCATCTAATCGGCCTGGCACTAAAACAAGAGCTTAACATCAAGTGGATTGCAGACTTTAGAGATCCATGGACCACCATTGGTTATCATAAAGATCTTAAATTGATGTGGTATGCCAAGCATAAGCATATTAAATTGGAAAGGAAAGTCCTTGAGAATGCCGATCATATTTTGGTTACTAGTCAAGGAACAAAAAGGGAGTTTTCTCAAAAAACTAAACGCCCTATAACTGTAATTACCAATGGATATGATACCATTCACACTGGAAAAGTTGAATTAGACAAAAAGTTTACTCTAGCGCATGTGGGATCTTTTTTATCCGACAGAAATCCTAGAGTCCTTTGGAAGGCTCTTGCTGAATTGTGTAAAGAAAACCCAAGCTTTAAAGAGAGCTTTGAATTGAAATTAATAGGTAAAGTATCCCAAGATATATTTGATACCATTAAAGAGTTTGGTTTAGATACCTCTATGAATTATATGGGCTATTTAAGCCATTTACAAGCTTATAAGCAAATGAAGGCTTCCCAGGTTCTTCTTTTAGTAGAAATCGACTCAGAGAACACTAAATGCATCATTCCTGGTAAGATCTTTGAATACATGGCAAGTGAACGTCCTATTTTAGCTATTGGACCAGAGGAGTCTGATTTTTTTGATATTATCCTCTCTACAAATACAGGAAAAGTTTCCTTGTATAGTGAAAAGGACCAAATAAAGGAGATCCTTTTAGATTATTTTGAAAAATACCAAAATAACCAATTGTATTCTCATGCTATGGGACTACAGTATTATAGCAGAAAGAAATTGACTCAGGCTTTAAGTAAAGTTTTAAATAAGCTTTGAAGTAATAAAGTAAGTGTAGACAATAAAAAAGGGAACAAATTAATTTGTTCCCTTTTTCTATTTTAAACTAATTTTTCTTTTAAGTATTTTCCTGTTTGCGAATCTTTGTTTTGTGCAAGCTGCTCAGGAGTACCGAAACCTACTAAATTTCCACCGTTTTCTCCACCCTCTGGACCAATGTCAATAATATAGTCAGCACATTTAATAAGGTCTAAATTATGCTCAATAACTACAATGGAGTGTCCTTTATCGATTAAAGCATTAAAAGACTTTAAAAGTTTACTTATATCGTGAAAATGTAATCCAGTTGTTGGCTCATCAAATACAAAAAGCATCTTTTCTCTGGTAGTACCAGCTAGTAAAAAGGAAGCTAATTTGATTCTTTGAGCTTCTCCACCACTTAAAGTAGAAGAGGACTGACCTAATTGAACATATCCTAATCCTACATCTTGCAGGGCTTGAAGTTTTTGAGCAATCTTAATTTGTTCATGTTTTTTGAAAAACTCCACACCTTGATCGATGGTCATTCGTAAAATGTCATCGATGTTTTTAGACTCAAAGTTAACTTCTAAAATTTCCTTTTTAAAGCGCTTTCCTTGACAAGTTTCACATGGTAGGTGAACATCTGCCATAAACTGCATCTCAACCGTTACGCTTCCTTCTCCTTTACAAGTTTCACATCTACCTCCATCTACGTTGAAAGAGAAGTGCTTAGGTTGGTAATTACGCAACTTAGATAGCTGTTGTTTGGAATATAGGTCTCTAATATCATCGTAGGCTTTAATATACGTAACAGGGTTACTTCTTGAGCTTCTACCAATTGGATTTTGGTCCACATATTCCACTTGTTTTATTACAGAAAAGTCTCCTTTAATTTCAGTGAATTGCCCAGGTTTGTCTCCAGTTGCACTTAATTTTTTCTGAAGTGCAGGAACCAATATCTTTTTAACCAACGTACTTTTACCACTACCCGATACACCGGTAACAACCGTTAGACATTCTAATGGAAAGGTTACATCAATATTTTTTAGGTTGTTTTCTCTAGCCCCGATTACTTCAATACTATGGGAATAACTACGTCTGTGTTTAGGCAGTTCTATGGACAATTTTCCATTTAAATATTGGGCAGTTAAGGATTCTTGCTCTAATATTTCTTGGTAGGTTCCTTGTGCTACTAGTTCACCACCGTGTGTACCAGCTTCAGGACCAATATCAATGATTTGATCTGCTTCACTCATAATGTCCTGGTCATGCTCTACCACAATTACAGTGTTTCCTAAGGCTTTTAACTCCTTTAACACATCAATTAACTTTTCAGTATCCTTAGGGTGAAGTCCAATACTTGGCTCGTCCAATATATACATAGATCCAACTAGGCTACTACCTAAAGAAGTGGCTAAATTAATACGTTGGGATTCTCCACCACTTAGTGTAGAAGAGTTTCTATTGATAGTTAAGTAATCTAATCCAACATTAGTTAAAAACTCCAAACGGCTATTGATCTCAATTAGTAATCGTTTTGCTATTTGCTTTTCGTAACTGTTTAAAGTTAAGGTCTCAAAAAATGTTTTTAAGTGCTTGATAGGTAAATCCACTAGCTCGCTTATTGTTTTACCCCCAATTTTGACATAATTGGCCTCTTGTCTAAGTCGTTTTCCTTTACAAGTAGGACATTTGGTCTTACCTCTATATCGAGACAGTAAGACGCGGTTTTGTATTTTATAGTTTTTTTGCTCTAATTCTGCAAAAAAATCATTTAAACCTGTAAAGTAAGAATTTCCTTCCCAAAGTAAATCTTGTTGCTCTTTGCTAAGCTCAAAAATTGGCTTATGAATAGGGAAATCAAACTTATAAGCTGTATTGACAAGTTGATCTTTGAATTTACTTAAAGACTCTCCTCTCCAAGGGAAAATAGCATTTTCATAGACAGATAAACCTGTATTTGGGATAACTAATTCTTGATCTATACCAATAATACTTCCATAGCCATCACAACTTGGACATGCTCCATAAGGGTTGTTAAAACTAAAAAGGTGTACATTAGGTTCTAAGAAGGTAATGCCATCTAATTCAAATTTATTACTGAATTCAAATGTTTTATTACTACTAATCTCATGTAGTATACAATTTCCCTTTCCTTCAAAAAAAGCAATTTGAACACTATCTCCTAAACGATCATAAAATTCTTTCTCTTTTGAAATAACCAATCTGTCCACAACTAAGAATATTTCTTTACTTGGGATGCCTTGAATTTGCTCAGGGCTGTTTTCTTGTAAGAATTGGTCTAAACGGTGAGCTTTATTATTGACTAATATACGAGCAAAACCTTGTTGAAGTAGAATGTTTAAATGTTGATCTAATGAGCGGTCATCCTGTAAAAGGACAGGAGCTAAAAGCATCCATTTTGACCCTTCTTGTTGCTTTTCAACAAAATCCAGTACATCAGTTACCGTATCTTTCTTTACTAATTGTCCACTAATTGGAGAATAAGTAAGACCTATACGTGCAAATAAAAGCTTAATATAATCATAGATTTCAGTAGAAGTTCCTACAGTACTTCGCGCATTAGTGGTATTTACTTTTTGTTCAATGGCAATAGCTGGAGCAATTCCTTTGATATATTCTACTTTAGGCTTATCAATACGACCTAAGAATTGTCTAGCATAAGCAGATAAACTCTCCACATACCTTCTTTGTCCTTCTGCATAAAGTGTGTCAAAAGCCAAGGAGGATTTACCCGAACCTGATAATCCTGTTATTACAATTAATTGGTTTCTAGGAATTACAACATCTAAATTTTTTAAATTATGTAATTGAGCTCCTTTTATGATAATATTTTTTTTTGGATCTATTTTGGATAAGTCGATTTTGTTCATAGCGATGAAAAAAGTTGAATAAACAAAGATAATGCTTTCTTTCTGTGTTTTATAACTAAGGGGCCAATACTTTTAAGGCTTAAGCCTATAAGATTGGCTTGTTTTAGTAGTAAAAGTACTAAAAGAGCCCCTTGTAGTTTGCTTTGTTAAAATTATTTAACAAATAAAAGGAAATTAATTTGTTTTTTAACATAATTATATGGAGATTGTGTTAGTTTTTAAATATTAAAATAATGAAACGATAGTGTTTTTGGGGATTTGCGGTAAGATGTATAGGTAATTTTGTAAAAATTACAAGTAAAAAAGAGTAGTTGGGATTTTTTGATAATTTTTGTTTTATTTAACAATTAATCCTATATTTGCCTTATAAACCTAAATATACAAGTGCCTATTCAACAAAATTACTTTTAGTTCAAAAAATATTGCTTCTTAAAAGAAATTGTTATGGGATATATTGATACTCCAGACGCCAAGCTTATTAGTTTATATATAGCTGGTGCAGAAAGTGCGTTAGAAATCTTGATCAAAAGACATCAAGCAAAAATATATGGGTTTATCTTTTCAAAGGTTTCCGATGCAGATCTTGCTGACGACATTTTTCAAGATACTTTTATCAAAGTTATTCATACTCTTAAGGGAGGAAGATATAATGAGGAAGGGAAATTTCTTCCTTGGGTAATTCGCATTGCTCATAATTTGGTAATGGACCATTACAGAAAACAAAAACGTACTACCATTTTAAATGATTCTCCAGAAATGCCTCTATTTGCTTTCTTAAGGGATACAGGGGATTCCATGGAAGGTAGATTAATAAAAGAGCAAATTGAGAAAGATTTGCAATTCTTAATCCAAGAATTACCTAACGATCAAAAACAGGTTATTTTTATGCGCATCTACCAAGACTTAAGTTTCAAAGAGATAGCTGAGCAAACAGATGTAAGTATTAATACTGCACTAGGTCGTATGAGATATGCCTTACTGAACTTGAGAAAATTAATTCAAGATAAAAACATTGTATTAACTGAGCAATAAAAGGATACAAGGTGGCGTTATAAAGCAAACACCTTAAATATCCTTGCATGAAAAACATCTACAAAGACCTCCATGTAAAATTTTCTTTGCCAAGAAAAAAGACTATTGAGAATCTTTTGATTTATTCCAAAAACCTTACAGTACTAGGATTAAACGCAGAAAATTTCACAAAAAATGCACTGACGGAAGAAAATTAATTTTCTCCCAGAAGTTATATAAGCTCTAAATGAACTTCATTTAGAGCTTATATTTTTTATTTCTTTTTTGTTTTAGCTTCTAATTTTTTATAGTAGTCATTCAATACCGTTTTTCTGCCTATTACGCTTGTAATGATATCTAACTCTAAATTCCAGGCTCTAGCCGGGCTGTATTGTCTACCGTACCATACCATTTGTAAATGTAGGTCAATCCATTTATCCTCTGGGAATAGTCTTTTGGCATCTTTTTCACTTTGCTCTACGCTTTTACCATTGGATAAATTCCATCTGTATAACAAACGATGTATATGGGTGTCTACTGGAAAGGCAGGTACTGCAAAGGCTTGTGCCATTACTACAGAGGCAGTTTTATGTCCAACACCTGGAAAAGTTTCCAGAGCTTCTAAATCACAAGGAACCTCTCCTTGGTATTTGTCAATTAGGATTTGAGAAAGACCATGTATGCCTTTACTTTTCATTGGGGAAAGACCACAAGGACGTATGATGTCTTGAATTTCCTCTACACTTAATTTTACCATATCATAGGGATTATCTGCTTTAGCAAATAAAATAGGCGTTATTTTATTTACTCTCTCATCGGTGCATTGAGCAGATAATAACACAGCTATAAGTAGGGTATAAGGATCTTTATGATCTAAAGGCACAGGTATTTCAGGATATAAGGCTTCTAAGGTTTCGATTACAAATTGAACTTTTTGTGCTTTTGTCATTATAAGTTTATTTTCAAGCGAAGATACCCAAAATATATAGTAATTAAAATCTATTTACTTACCTTGTGCTTGGCATTGAGCCCTTGTTTAAGCGACTGTTTTTTTACTAAGAAGACAGCTGTTCTTAAATATTGTGGTCCTTTGTGTTAAAAAGGAACGTATATTGCTATAAAGGTAATATTTTTATTAAAAAGTTAAGTCAATATAGAATGAGTAAATGGAGAGTTTTAGCCTTATGTATAGGGCTTTTGATAGGACAAGCTGGTTTTTCAATGCAAAAGCCTGGAGATCCTATGGAAAAATTTTATAGTTATTTTAAGCAAAGCGATTTTTCAGGATTTTATCAAGATTACTCCGATGATTTACAAGCAGATGTAACACAAGTTCAAAGTGAGAAGTTTATAGAAAATCTTCAGGCTACTTTCGGACAAATCACAAGCTATAGTTCTATTGTATGGAATAATTCACCTACTAAAATGTATGAAGTACAATTTAGTGAAGGAGACACTTTTATATTTGGGTTCAGAGAGAATACAAAAGGGCAGGTGGATTACTTTCAAATTTTCACCCTTCCAAGTATGCAGGGACAGCAAAACTTTTTACAAGCTGATCTGTCTAGCATTGTCTCACAAAGTCTAGATTCTTTGAGTGTAAACACAAAGGTTGCCATTGGGCTAATTGACGGGGATCAAATTAAGAGTTTTCAACTTACTAATAAAAAAGGGCAACTTGTTTTTTCTGAGGATAATGCAGAGATTTTTCCAATTCTAAATCTAAGCGATGTATTTACAAATACATTGTTAGCAAAGGATATGCAAAGCAAAAATATAGGTCTTGGAAAAATGGCAAATGATTATTTTGATTTTCCCTTTAAAGACAATTTAGAATTAAACCTTGTTGCTTTAAGTAATCAAATTACAGGCCTACCAGCTTTACCTGATGCTATTTTTAAGCAAAACAGCCAAGATAAAGATAAAGTGGGGCGTTTTTCAAAAGAGGATTTAGAGCGTTATTTAAAAGATTTTGTACATAGTGATACGGCAAACGCTAAAGTTTATTCTTATTTAAATGGGGCTATCATCGCTCAGGTATTACAAAATTACCATCAAAAAGAATATAGTGAATTACTTCAAGAGTCTATTTTAACTCCCTATGGTATGAACCAGACCTTTGTTGGTGTTCCCAAAAAGAAAAAAAAGCTAGTAGGTAACCTAGATGATAGGGCTTTTCTAGCTTTACAAGAAAAGGATGCTTTTATTCCAAGTGTTGGTCTTTACTCTACGGTAGGGGATTTAAGTAAGTTTATCGCCCAGCAATTCAATAAGAATAATGCTGCTTTAGCTTTTAGCCGTAAACCAACTGCTATTATATCCAGTTCTATTTTATCGAGTATTGCTTGGAAGGTAGAACAGACCTATTACAATGAAAATTATATCTATTTCAACACGGGACTATCTTCTTCCTTTGTCAATATGATGGTTTTTGATCCTATTGCTCAAAAAGGAGTTGTTATATTATCCAATGCACATACAGAACCAGAGCAAGAACAGTTGTTTTCACTTGCCAATGCTTTGATGATGAAATTGCTTTATACTTCCTCTTAAGTAGAAGAGTGCATAAAATAGCATTGTATAAATTAAAAAAGGCTTCAAGATAAATATTATCTTGAAGCCTTTTCTAGCTTTATGCTCTTAGCCCTAAGAAGTTTTTTGTTTTCTTGGGCGCTTTACTCCGTAACTTTTATTAATAATTTTACCTCGTCTTGTTTTAAGATCTCCTTTTCCCATAATTGTATGAATTTAAAATTAAACATGTATACTATAGTGAGGGTTCACTACAATCCAAGCCTAAGAGCTCGATAACAGCAATATACAAAAAATAAAATACTAAATCAAAATTGTTAGTTCTCTATCTGGAATATTTTTAAGCTTATTTATGCTAAATAACAACAAAACAACATTCTTTTAGTCTGCAACAAAGCAATAAGACAATAAAAATAAAGTATATTTACACTAATTCAAAAAATCTAAAAGAATGACTACTTTACAAATAGGGGATAAGGCTCCTGATTTTAAAGCCTTAGATCAAAATGGTGTTGTAAGAGAATTAAGCCAATATAAAGGAAAAAAATTGGTGGTGTTTTTCTATCCAAAAGCTAGTACACCAGGATGTACTGCGGAGGTTTGTAATTTAAGAGACAATTATAGCCAATTGGAAAAACAAGGCTATTCACTTCTAGGAGTAAGTGCAGACTCTGCCGAGAGACAGCAAAAATTCATAGATAAAAACAATCTGCCTTTTGATCTAATTGCAGATGAAGATCACCATGTTTTAAACGCCTTTGGAGTATGGGGACCTAAGAAATTTATGGGTAGAACCTATGATGGTATACACCGTACTACTTTTGTAATCGATCAAAATGGCATTATTACTGATATAATCGCAAAGGTAAAAACCAAAGATCACGCAGCTCAAATTCTACAAGAGCTTTAATTGATCCTAAAACATCTAGGTGCACCCATCTAGATGTTTTAACCATAGTTTATACAGTAAATAGCTAGTAAAAATTCTGTTTTAAATACATTCGCTATAAATATTCAAGTAAATGGAAGCAAAAAACACAGTAAGTACACCTGTTAGTGAACTAGACCATAGCCAAATTCCTAGTGTAGAGTCAGCCTCTTTTTTACAGAGGTCTACTTTACAAGATAATAACCGTTGGGAGGCTTTTTTTAATTATTTCCTTTTAGTTAGCTTTGTTGGCTTTTTTTGCTCAGGGGTAGTTTTCTTTTTTGGTTTTAACTGGCAAGAGCTTGCTATTGGTTATAAATATGGCATTATTTTGTTGGCTATATTCACAGGAGTCTATGTTTATGTATTTACAAAACTAAATGATTTAGTGAAGGATTGTAGCCTTTTAAGTAGTAGTATTTTAATAGGGGTACTCTTTGCAGTATTTGGTCAGTATTACCATCTGCAACCCGATAGTTATTTGCTTTTCACTCTGTGGGCTTTAGCTATTTTACCATGGACGCTATTTAGTGGTTTTGCTCTGCAGTGGGTTCTATTGGGAATTTTGACTAATGTTTCTTTATATCTGTTTGCCGATCAACAAAGTTGGGGTATAGGATGGTTAGATACCCTAAATAGTAGTACTATTATGTGTTTGAGTAATTCTTTGTTTTATGGCCTGTACTATTTGCAAAGTAAAGCATTAAAAAATTCAATGTCTTTTTATGTAGATAATTTGTTGTGCGCTATTATTACTTTAGACGCTTTATATACTCTAAATACAGTGATCTTAGAGGGTTTTAGTAATGGACCTAGGGATTTTGTGGAACTTATAATTGGTTTGGCATGGCTTTGCTTTTTATGTATGTCTTCTTTGAAAAATAAGAGTACCATAAAGTATAGTTTATTTGTAATCGGTGGCTTAATTACTGTTTTTTGTATAGTGGTTAAAGTAGTTGACTTAAGTGATTTAAACTATCTGATCTATGGGGTATACTGGATATTGGCGGCCGTATTTAGCCATAAAATTATTTCTAATCGTATAACAAAGTGGCAAAATGGAAAATAATCAGACTAAGGAGGCATCTTACTTGTCCAAAGAGGATGTAGTAAATCAAAATCTTGACACGGGTAATACTACTAGAAAAGCAGCAAATAATTCTATTTTAAGCCAATTGTTTTATGCAATTGCAGGGCTTATTGGATTCTTGTTTTTAGGATTGTTTATAACTGTCTTAGTATTAGAGGTACAGCCAATAGCTGTGTTTTTGGGGATTATTTCAATAGGGTGTTTTGCCTTGACTTTGTATGTAGAAAGTTTACAAGGGAAAGGATTTTTTTCTCAGAATTCCTTTATGCTTTACTTAGGTGGCTTTTTATACGGGGTTGTAAGTTATTGGTTGTTCTTTGAAGTTTCCTCTAATTTGGATATATGGTGTTTTCCTGTTATTATAATATCTATATTAACATGGGTGTTTGTAAAATCAAGGATGGCATTGTATTTTTCCCTTTTTAGCTTTTACTTGGCTGTTTTCTTCTTGATTATGTTTCATCACCATACTTCTTTGGCGGTAATCTTTTTAATGCTATTAGTATCAGTGGTTTTTTCCCTTAGCTTTTATACCCAAACTATTTATAGGTATCTAGGTAACTTGCAGGAATACTTTTCCATCTTTTATAATACAAGTTTATATTTTGCCTTGGCTTGTAGTTTTGTAATTAGTGTAGACTCTTGGGGGATAGGATTTACTATAGCTCCTTGGTTAAACTACCTTTTAGTTGGTTTTTATATAGCAATTAATCTTCTATCGTTAAAGAAAATATATAGTTATACACAAGGCCTTAGTCTTGGTTTTTTCATCTATTTTGCTATTTTAACTTCTGGGTTAATTCTAGGGTTAAACCATTATGGGTTCTACAATTTTTCAATATGCTATTTGTTTATTTTATGTAGTTACAATCTTAAGTTTAAGATGCAATGGATATTTTGTTCTATTGCAATGGCATTGAATTTAGGGGTGTATTACTATAATTTAGATATTACACTACTTCAAAAAAGCATGCTTTTAATGCTTAGTGGAGTTCTGATGTTAGGATGTTATATCGTTTTCAAAAAATTTAAAACAAACAGATATGAAAAGTAAAACAAGAAAAGTCATTATTGTTTGTACTTTACTTTTAATTGTAGGGGTGTTTTTTTGGGTAGTTAATCAAAAACAGTCTATCATTGACAAAGGAGAATTAGTACTTTTAGAATTAGCACCACAGGATCCACGCTCTTTAATGCAAGGAGATTATATGACTTTGTACTATACATTATACAATGAGATTTCTATGGAAAAACTAGATTTGCCACAAGAGGGCTACCTTGTTTTAGAACTAGACTCTTTAAAGAGAGGAAAGCTGGTTAATTCTAGTGCTCTTTTAGAAAAATCTTCCCCAAGCCAAGTCCTAATTAAGTATAATAAAAACAAATGGGACAGAGTAGTACTACCAGTAGACTACTTTTATTTTCAAGAAACTAAGGCGGATTTATACGAAAATGCCCAATATGCAGCCCTTAAAGTTGATAATAAAGGGAACTGCATAATCGTAGGATTATATGACAAAGAGGTGAAACCTATTCTTTAAAGCGAGCAGATAATAAAGTAGAGAACTATATTTTAATTGAATCTAGTTAAAATTAGTATCTTTGTCCTATGCGATTAAAAACTATTCTTACGGAGGTAAAACCATTTGTAAAGCCTTATAAATACTTGGTTTTAGCTACTTTTTTATTAACTATCATCGGTTCTTTTGTAGTGCAAATTAATGCCTTTGTCATTGGATATATGGTGGATAGTTTAACCTTAGTTATTGAAAAAAGTGAGTCTTTACAATGGGGGTTTAAAGTTCTACTCATTGGAAGTATCATACTTTTAGTGAAAGAAGTTATCAATGCCTTTATTCAATTTGGTCAAAGATTTTTTGGAGAAAAATTACGTATTTTCATTTCCAGAGATATCTCCCAAGAAGTTGTAGAGAAGATTTTGTCTTATAAAATGGCTTTTTATAGCGATCCTAGTAATGATAGTGGTAAGCTGCAAACTAGGATAGATCAAGGTATTAGTAGTATAACTAGATTAATACAAAATTTCTTTATTGATATTCTTCCCTTATTTTTAAATGCTTTTGTTGCACTTGTTATTATGTATAATTCCAATTGGAAAATAGGATTAGTTAGTAGCTTAATTATTCCTATTTACTTTTATATTTCACAATTACAAGCTAGTAAACTAAAAGGGTTTAGAAGAAAAATGAGAAGTTATAGGGAGAATAAAAACAATAGCATTATCTCTTTAATTAACTCTATTGGTGTTATAAAAAGCTTTGTGAGAGAGCCTTTAGAGGCCCAAAGACATAAAAAGATCCAATACGATATGACCCAAAACCAATTGCACACTAGAAAAACAAGTTTTCTATTTGATGCAACTAAGGGATTTGTGGAGCAAATCGGACTAGTTGTTATTGTCTTAATGAGTTGCTATTTTGTTTTAGAAGGACAAATGGGAGTAGGAGCAATTATGTTCCAAGTATTGCTTTTTAATAACGTAACAGCCCCAATTAGACAGCTGCACCGTATTTATGATGATGTGAATGATGCCATGATCTACAGTGAAGGCTTCTTTGATATTTTAAAACAAGATAATCAAAAGGAGCAAAGTGGCTCTTATATTGCCAGTGATATAAAAGGTAGAATTCAATTAAAACAAGTCTACTTTGATTATCCTAATAAAACCCAAGCTCTTAAGGATGTTAATATGGAGATTCTTCCAGGTAAGACCACTGCTTTAGTTGGCTTAAGTGGAGCAGGTAAAAGTACAGTACTTAGCCTTTTAGATAAATTTTATCAGCCTAAATCTGGGGAAATTCTTTTAGATGGAGTGGACTTGGCAAAGTACGATACTAAAGAGCTTCGCAAGCACATTGGAATAGTACAGCAGAAAAACCATATCTTCCAAGGAAGTATTCAAGAGAATATTGCCTATGGTAATCCAAAGGCAAGTTTGGAGCAAGTTATACAAGCTGCTAAAAAAGCCTCTATACATCAGCAAATTATGGAGCTAAACGATGGTTATCAAAGTGATGCAAGAATGCTCTCGGGAGGACAGCAACAACGTATTGCTATAGCTAGATTGTTTTTGAAAGACCCTGCAATCTTGTTTTTAGATGAACCAACTGCAAGTCTAGATGCTATTGCAACTCAGAATATTAAAAACAGTTTAGATGCCATTAGAAAGGATAGAACTGTTATTATTGTTTCCCATAGTATATCTCAAATTATTGATGCAGATCAAATTATTGTTATGCAAAAAGGTAGGGTAGTACAAAGCGGTTTACACCAAGATTTAATTAAACAAACCGACCAGGCTTATTTTGAGATATTCTCTGCTATGGCCAATAGCTTAAACATAGAAAAGATAAGCCAAAGTATGTTATTAGAGACTGTCAAATAAGTATATAAAAAAACATCTTTCCAGTGGAAAGATGTTTTTTTATGTAAAGGTGTTATAGTTAAAAAAAAGAGTCTTAGAATCTGTAGCGTACTGCTAATCCTAAATCAAAATGCAAACCATCACGGTAAGAGTCATTTAAATAGATCTCTGGGCGTAAATCTAAAGCAATTTGTAAAGGAAAATCAAAGTTGTATTCAATTCCAACGTCTCCTGTTAAAAGCACGAAAGTTCCGTTGTCTGAATATCTTTTACCTCCATGGGATTTGCTGTAGTTCCAAGTACCAACTGCGGCACCAGGACCAGCATACCATTTAAAACCTTTGTCAATATTCCAAACCCACTGATAAATACCAGTTAATTTAAAAGCATTAACATCGTGTCTGTCTTTCCAACCAAAGCCTAACTCTAACCTGTTATTAGCATGTAGGTTTCTTTGGTAGGAGATTTCCGTACCTAATCCACTATTGGATCCAAAGCGTAACCCTATAGCATTCTTTGCAGATTTCTGTGCCAAAGCTGAACCGCTTATTCCTAAGCATAAAAGTGCAGCAAAAATGTGTGACTTCTTCATTGTTTTTAACTATTTATTATGGGTCAAAGCTAGGAATAATCTGCCCGCATTAAAAGTTAAAGTTTTAGCCAAAATTTAGTTATCTATCCCATAAAGCAGAAATAGGGTTTGTCTATGTGGAAAAAATAGATATCTTTGCCCTATCTATTATCCAGAATTCCCAATGTACCTATGGTGCCAAGGGGGATAGCAACCTGCAACAACAAGCAAGGTGCTACAAAATGATAAGCCAGAAATGGAAACAACGTTGAATCTCTATTAAAAAAGACAATAACTTTGTTTTCACTGTGGCTTTTTAATTAATTTTTAATTTTTAGTACAGATGTCAGAAAACAAATTCTACTCTTTTATTCCATTTTTTATCTTTGTCGCGATTTTTCTAGGGGCTGGAATCCTTCTAGATGATTTTTATAAATTTCCAACACCAGTTGCCATGTGTTTTGGAATCATTGCTGCATTTATAATGTACTACAAAACTAGTACAGAGAATAAAATCGTTGCTCTAATGCAGGGTTGCGGGGATAGTAGAATTATTACCATGTGTATTATCTATTTGTTAGCTGGTGCTTTTGCAGCGGTTACCTCTGCTATAGGTGGAGTGGATATGATGGTAAATATTGGACTTAGTTTTATTCCAGTGGAGTACTTAGCATTGGGAATATTTGTAATTGCTTGCTTTTTATCGCTTTCTATTGGTACCTCTGTGGGTAGTGTGGTTGCTTTAGGGCCTATCGTGGTTGCTTTAGCACAAAAGACCGATATTTCTATGGGGCTTTTATGCGGTTCATTACTAGGAGGATCTATGTTTGGAGATAACTTATCTATTATTTCAGATACCACTATTACGGCTACTCAAACCATTGGATGTAATATGAAAGATAAGTTTAAAGCAAACTTAAAATACGCTTTACCAGCTGCTTTAATCACTCTTGTGATTCTATTTTTCCTAGGAGACTCGAGTAAAGAAATTATTTTAGACTTGGATCCAGTACATAATTACTGGGTTATTTTGCCTTATATAGCTATTATCGTATTGGCTCTTTTGGGAGTGCAGGTATTTATAGCTTTAGTTCTTGGAATTTTAATGGCTGGAATTATAGGTTTAGTGCAATTAAATTTTGATTTCATAGGGCTTGTTAATCATATTTATCAAGGGTTTACTTCTATGACAGAAATCTTTTTGTTATCTATGTTAACAGGTGGTTTAGCTGCTTTAGTAGAGCAACAAGGTGGAATTAAATGGCTATTGGCTTTAATGCATAAGAAAATCAAAAGTGCTAGAAGTGCTGAATATGGTATCGCTCTTTTAGTGGCTAGTATCAATTTATGTATGGCCAATAATACAGTGGCTATTTTAACAGCAGGTGGCTTATCTAGAGATATCACGGATACTTATAAATTAAATCGTCCTGACGTTGCTTCTATTTTGGATATTTTTGCTTGTGTAATCCAAGGGATTATACCCTATGGCGCTCAGGTTTTAATTCTATTGAGCTTTTCTCAAGGACAATTAGATTATTTGGAATTGCTTTCAAATACATATTATGTAGGTATTTTATTTGTAATTACAAGTCTTTATATGTTGTTTATCAAAAAATATCCTCAAACAAAGTAAAATACTATGTAAGGCAAATACAAAATGTTTATATTTGCTTTTGGTTCAAAAAATAAAATTGAATTTTAAGATGAAATTATTAGAAGGTAAAATAGCTATTGTTACAGGTGCAACAAGAGGTATTGGAAGAGGTATAGCATTGACATTTGCTGAACAAGGTGCAGATGTTGCATTTACTTATAGTTCTTCACAAAGTGCAGCTGTGGAGCTAGAACAAGAATTAATTGCTTTAGGAGTAAAAGCAAAAGGATATCAATCTAATGCAGCTGATTTTGATGCAGCCCAAGAATTAGTAGAGCAAATTCTTAAGGAATTTGGGAATATTGATATTCTTGTAAACAATGCTGGAATTACAAAAGATAACTTACTTATGCGTATGAGTGAGGCTGATTTCGACCAAGTAATTCAAGTGAATTTAAAATCTGTGTTTAATATGACAAAAGCAGTACAACGTACTATGTTGAAAAATAGAAAAGGTTCTATTATTAACATGAGTTCTGTTGTAGGTGTTAAAGGAAATGCAGGACAAGCGAATTACGCAGCATCTAAAGCTGGAGTAATTGGTTTTTCAAAAAGTATTGCTCTTGAGTTAGGATCAAGAAACATTCGTTGTAATGTTATTGCTCCTGGGTTTATTGAAACAGAAATGACTGCAAAACTATCTCCAGAGGTAGTAAAAGGATGGACAGATGCAATTCCACTTAAACGTGGAGGTAGTCCAAAAGATATTGCAGATGCTTGTGTATTCTTAGCAAGTGATATGTCTTTATATATTTCAGGCCAGGTACTAAACGTATGTGGTGGAATGTTAACCTAATATAGGATAAACCATACAGATAGATAGTAAATCTTTTATCTAACCATATATTAAGCGCCTTATTAGTAATTTATTTTACTAATAAGGCGCTTTTTTTTGCTTGAATTTCCCCTTAAAAACGTTGTATCTCAAAGCATTAAACGGATAAAATCTGTAGAAAAATGATGTACAGATAAATAAACTAGGCATAGGTCTTTTTTAAAAGGTAAACCTCAGTAAAACTAGGCTGAATCCTGTTATATTAGGTAAAGTATAGTTTTTAGGTAGGTAAAAGTGACTAAAAGTGTTTTTTTAACGTTAATTCCTATTCTAAAGAACAGAGGAATTTAGGGGTATTGATTAGGAGGCTTTTGATTATTTTACTACATTCAAGTTAGTTATAAAATAAGGGTAATACAATATTTTTCCACCTTATAACACGCCCCCCCTTATAGTATAGCGCTAAAGTAAATCCTAACAATAAAAACTCTCTTATTTATGGAACAAGAATTGCTTTACCGCCTAACCAAAGATTTGTCTATTGAAAGGTGTCATTGTATACAAAAAGATACTTCCCTTCATTTAAGAAGTGAACTAATAGCCAATACTGGTAAAAAACTCTATGGGATAGATTACCATTTAGTTTTAGATCCCAACTATAAAGTGTGTTTTTTTCAACTGAGTTATCTATGCGGCTCCATTAGTAAAGAAGTAGTAGGCCATAGGCTTGCAGAGCATTGGGTTATAGATAACCTACCAAATGTAGCTATTCCATATACTATTGTAATAGATGTTGACTTAAGCTGTTTTACTAAAAATTACATCCTTAAGGCTTGTGATTTGCAAATAGGACAAAGTAAAGCCATAGAGGTGTTAACTATTGAGCCTAGGGATGCTAGTTTTTTTCTAAATAAACATACCTATCATAGAACTAGTCCAACTAGCTATTTAATGCAAGTAAGACCCAATGAGCCTTGGGTTACGATAGAGGTGGATGCAGATGGCTTTATCAAGAAATTCGGAGATAAATACGTACAAATACCACAATAAAAAAAACAGCCTTTAAAAAAAAGGCTGTTTTTTATTTTTCTTATTTATTAAGTTGTTTTTTATTGCTATTGATATATTCAATTTCTTGGGCTTGAATATTCTCACCTTG
Source organism: Myroides sp. LJL116 (assembly GCF_054871685.1). Lineage (NCBI taxonomy): Bacteria > Pseudomonadati > Bacteroidota > Flavobacteriia > Flavobacteriales > Flavobacteriaceae > Myroides > Myroides sp. LJL116. The sequence goes on along the minus strand of NZ_JBTXLR010000003.1, from coordinate 171,865 downwards.
TAAATCATCTAAAGCAGAAGATTCTGATTCAGGTGTTGGTTTTGTCTTCTTTTTATAAAAAGGAATAAAATAGGTGATAGTATAATTGAATCCTACTCCAATATTCCCGCTGTATTTTTGATTAAAGCCAGGAATAAATAAATTTTCAAAATCCTCGGGTTGTTTTTGAGTTAAAAGACCATTTAATCTCAAAGTGAATCCCATGAAAAAGTTATTAAATACTCTAGTTTGAATTCCCGCAACAAATTCTACCCACTGGGCAGATAACCCATTTTGTTTTCTATCTGGGTAAATCTTTTGGCTTGGGAAGTAAGGGTCTGTAGTATATATTTGGTACCAATTTAGAGTTTGCGAAAAATTGCTGACTCCATATCTGAATCCAATAAATATTTCATCCTCTGCATTTAACCAGTTTTCGTATAAATTGTAATTTGCCCCAACCTTAATAAAGCTTCCTTTTGCAGTAAACCCATAAGTGTGCTTATTTCTTTCCATGCGATCATTTCCAATTTCGGCTGCTAAATACCAATTTTTAGTCAAGCGGTAATCTCCCACTAGCTCAAAACCTTTGTAGGATTTATCATACATAGAACGCGTAAGTCTGAATAAATCTGCTCCTATTCTAAGTCCATAGCGTTGAGGAGCTTCAAAACTTTGCTGCTGTTTTGGCTGATCTATTGGAAGGATTTCCTCCTGGGTTTGTATAATAACTTCTTGAGCACTTAAAATGGAACAAGTCAATAATAAAGAAAGACTAATAAAATATCTTAAAGTGTGCTTGTTGTTGATCGGTAATTTCATTGGTTTGTGTTTGATATTGTTTAATCCAATTGCCTTTAGTATTGTTTTGTTTGCCATTTAACAATGGGGAACTTCCATCTTGATTTAAGAAGAAATGAGAAACATACCCACATGCTTTATTTAAGAAGAAGGTCTCTACTCTATAGGAGAAAGTAAGGGTGTCTTTTCTTACTTCTAATGCTTGCGATGTTCTATCTACGGATTCTAATACCCAAGTGGTTTGTTGTTGGTCTAAACGAAACGGCAGGATAATCTTATTGCTAGTACTTTGAATAACATGATCCACCTCACCAATGGCGTAGGCTTTAACGATTCCGTTGTTTGGAATTTCTTGATCTAAATAATCATAAAATTCCACAATTAAATTAGGTGTTGTTGGCTCGTCTTCAGAGCAAATATCATCTTTTTCACAACCACTAAGCACTAGAGTGCTCACCGTTAAGGTAAAAGCGGCGATTAATAATTTTCTCATGTATATTAATTATCTCCCTATTGGATTTAAAGTGTCAAAAATACTAAAACAAATTCGATATGCCTTAAAAATTTACCTAACAAAAGTCTTAATGTTTGATTGTTTACCTAGCTTATTTTGTTTTAGTGTAAATGAGAATATTTAAATTTGATCCCAATGGAAGAAATTTGTTAAAATCAAGGGCTTATAGTCTTAAAATATACTAGTAATGTATATTTATGTTTTACATTAGGGTGAAATATTAGATGATTTAGTATGTTTTTTATAAAAAAATTGTGGCTGTTGTTTGTGCTACTTCCTTTATTGTCTTTGGCCCAGCGTATTGAAATACCCTATGATGATCAAGCAGGGTGGATGCTTATAAAATTAAAGGTAAATGATCAGGATATGAATTTTATCTTCGATACAGGATGGGATGGGATTGCAATAAGAAAGAGCTTATTGCAAGAGTATCAATCTAGTAGTCAGATAAATGCCGTGGATGCCAATAATGTAGTACAAGAGGTAGAGACTCTAAAGGTGAAAAGCATCAAAGTAGGGAATTATACTTTTTTCAACCTACATTTCACCAATTTAGAGGACTTTCCAATGTTAGAGGATCCAATTTTTGATTGCTATAAGATTGATGGTATTCTAGGGAATTCTATCTACAGGGATAGAGTTTTAGAAATAGATCCTATTGCTAAAAAAATTATTTTACAAGATCCTTCAAAGGAACTAATGGATAAGTTGATAGACGATGGGTTTATGGCCATCAATAATGCCAATAGAACCCAGCAAAATAGAATTGTTTTGCCTATGAACTTAGCAGGAGGTAGGGTGGATATGTTGTTTGATACTGGGGATACCGGTTATCTGTCTCTTGGAGTTAATAAAGAAATAGTGTCTTTTTTATCCGATCAAAAATTCAATAAATATTTAAGTGTGGGAAGTGTGGGAGCTTTCGGTATTGATGATAAACTTGCCCAAAGCTTTATTGCCTCAGATTTACAGGTAGGCTTAGGTTCATTGGTTATGGAAAATCAAGAGGTTACCTTTATGGCTAATAATTTTGTTAGCCAAGTGGGAGTTGAGTTTATAAAGCAATTTCACCTGGTGTATCTTCCTTCTATAAATAGAGTGTACTTGAAAAGGTTAACTCATTTACCAAAGTCTGTTTCAACTTTAGAGCGCATTGGGTTTGGTATTGCTTTCTACAATGGTTATTATACCATTGCTGGTATAGGGGAAGGCCAACAAGATTACCAATTAGGAGATATAGTTTTAGCTATTAATGGAATTCCTTTAGCGGAACTTTGTAATTATAGAATGTATCTTCGGTCTTTAAAGCAAAGGCCTGTCATTACCCTTTTTAGAAATGGTCAAGAATTAGAAATCTAGATGGATTAATGCTATAATAAGTAAAGCGCTTATGAACTCAGGTCCATAAGCGCTTTTTTATATTATATATCTTAAAAAGATTATCTCAATTCTAATAATACAACGTTTTCAACGTGGTGAGTTTGTGGGAACATATCCACAGGTCTTACTTTAACCACTTTGTATTTATGATCCATTAAAGCTAAGTCTCTTGCTTGTGTAGCTGAGTTACAGCTTACATAAACTACTTTTTTAGCTCCAATTTTAAGAATCATTTCTACTACATCTTTATGCATACCATCACGTGGAGGGTCTGTAATAATAACATCTGGATGTCCATGTGTTTGGATAAACTCATCGTTGAATACATTTTTCATGTCTCCTACAAAGAATTCACAGTTCTCAATGTTATTGCGCTGCGCATTTAATTTAGCATCTTCAATTGCTTCAGGAACTGCCTCAACACCAATTACTTTTTTAGCTTGTTTAGAAACGAATTGAGCAATTGTACCAGTACCTGTGTACAAGTCATATACTAATTCATTACCAGTTAAACCAGCGTAATCTCTTGTGATTTTGTATAATTCATAAGCCTGATCAGAGTTGGTTTGGTAGAAAGATTTAGCATTAATACTAAATTTAAGACCTTCCATCTCTTCTAAGATATAATCACGGCCATGGTATAAAATAACCTCCTGGTCATAGATAGTATCATTTGCCTTAGCATTAACTACATATTGTAAAGAGGTAATTTCTGGGAATGTTACCTTAAGGTGATCTAATAATAATTCACGCTTTTCTTTGTCATCCTCAAAGAATTGTACTAATACCATTATTTCATTGGTAGAAGTAGTACGAATCATTAAGGTACGTAATAATCCATATTGATCACGTGGATTAAAGAAAGATAAGTCATTTTGGTTAGCAAATTCGCGCACCTCATTTCTTATTTTATTCGAAGGATCTTGTTGTAAATGACATTTATTGATGTCAAGGATTTTATCCCACATACGTGGAATATGGAATCCTAAAGCATTCGCCTTTCCAATTTCCTGTCCACTTTGAATTTCCTCTGGAGTTAACCATCTTTGGTTAGAGAAAGAAAATTCCATTTTATTTCTATAAAAGAAGGTTTTCTCTGAACCTAAAATAGTTTCAAATTCAGGTAATTCTACCTTAGCAATTCTCTTTAAGTTATTAAAAACCTCTTGGTTTTTGTAAAATAATTGCTGGTTGTAATCCATGTTTTGCCATTTACAACCACCACATGCACCAAAATGCTCACACACTGGCTCAATTCTATGTGGAGAAAGTTTGTGGAATTTGATAGCTTTACCTTCATAAAAAGCTTTTCTCTTTTTTAAAGTTTGCACATCAACCACATCTCCCGGAACTACATTGGTAATAAATATTACCTTGCCATCTGGAGCCTTAGCTACCGAAACGCCTTTTGCACCTGCATCAAGGACTTCTACGTTTTGAAATACGATTCTTTCTGTTCTTTTTCTACTCATGTGGCAAAAATAACCCTAATTTTAGTAAAAACAATAGGGCCAATGTAAAATGATATGCAATTATTTCCCCTATACTATGTTGATTTTCAGTTAAATAAACATGTATTGATGTAATTTAGATTGATTCTAATACTTAAGGGTGTCCAAAAATAAACATCCAAGAGAGAAGCTGCTTTTGCTTTGTCCTATTATGGTGTATAAATAAGTTAAGTTAACAACTGTTTTTTAATTAGTCTTATATAGCCTTATCAAAGAAGAAATTTATGTTTTAGAGTTAAAACTCTAGGCTAGCTTTAGAAGAAATTCAGTATTTTTATTTAACTTGCTTTTAATTAATTAAAAAGCAAAAAATAATGTCACAACAGTTAAATTCACAACAGATAATTGATTTAGAAGACAAACACGGAGCCCATAATTACCACCCTTTACCAGTGGTTTTAGCTAAGGGTGAAGGTGTTTATCTATGGGATGTAGAGGGAAAGAAATATTTTGATTTCTTGTCGGCTTACTCTGCTGTTAACCAAGGACATTGTCATCCTGATATTGTTAAGGCAATGTGTGATCAGGCTCATACTCTTACTCTAACCTCTAGAGCATTTTACAATGATAAATTAGGAGTTTATGAAAAGAAGATAACCGAACTTTTCGGATTTGATAAAGTATTACCAATGAACTCTGGTGCTGAAGCAGTAGAAACTGCTCTTAAGATCGCTCGTAAATGGGGGTATGAGAAAAAAGGTATTGCTCCCTCTAGTGCTAATATTGTGGTATGTGAGAACAACTTCCACGGAAGAACAACTACCATCATATCCTTTTCCAATGATCCAGATGCTAAGAAAGATTTTGGACCATATACCCAAGGATTTATAAGTGTTCCATACAATGATATAGATGCCCTAGAAAAGGTATTTAAAGATAACCATGCAACTATCGCAGGATTCTTAGTGGAGCCAATTCAAGGAGAAGCAGGGGTTTTTGTTCCAGATAATGGGTACTTAGCAAAGGCAAAGCAGTTGTGTGAGAAGTACAATATTCTATTTATTGCTGATGAAGTTCAAACAGGTATTGCCAGAACAGGTAAAATGTTAGCCATTGATCATGAAAATGTCACTGCCGATATACTAATTTTAGGAAAAGCCTTATCAGGTGGAGCATATCCAATATCAGCTGTTTTAGCTAATAATCCAATAATGGAAGTAATTCAACCAGGTCAACATGGATCTACTTTTGGAGGTAACCCTATTGCAGCAGCAGTTGCTCAGGCGGCCTTAGAAGTAGTTATAAAAGAAAACCTAGCTCAAAACGCCTATGATTTAGGGGAATTGTTTAGAAATGAACTAAATGAATATATACAAAACAGTACTATTTGTACTAAAGTTAGAGGAAAAGGTCTGTTAAATGCTATTTTAATTAACGATACTCCAACAAGTGATACTGCATGGAATATTTGTTTGCGCTTAAGAGATCATGGTCTTTTAGCAAAGCCAACCCATGGTAATATAATTCGATTTGCACCTCCACTTGTAATTACAAAACAGGAGTTGTTACAGTGTGTAGAAATTATTAAAAATACTTTAAAAGAGTTTGAGAAATAGATAGTTAGGTTTTTTGGCCTTTAAATAATAGATGGTATTACCTGACAAATACAATAAGGAAAGTGTTTTTTTATACATTAAGAAAACACTTTCTTATTACTTCAAATATGTTAATTAAAGCAAGTAAATCGAATATGGAGATTCTTTAATTATACTGAAGTACTATATGGTATAAAAGAAATTAAATGTGTTTTTTCTTTTTTATAAAGTAGATTATCCGTATTTTCGTAATGCTATTCAAGGTTAATTTTTATTATTTAACAGAAAAGATTGGCCAAAAGTGAGCTAAAGTATAAAATGAGTGGAAAAGCTCTTTTAGTTATTAATCCGTAAAGTAGTTTTAAAAGGTAGAACTTTAGAAATAGAAATCTACAACACGCTTTACTTGTTTAAGGAATGCTTGATTATAATTAAGTCCTTACATGTATAAAACCTAAGAATTTTGTTATACAAATTATTAGGGTATAAGAGATGTGAATGGATTATAAGCAATTAAAATAACTAAAAGTTGAGATTCTTACTCATCAAAGAGCAGTTAGAAGTAGATGAAGAAGTACAGTAAGTTTAATTTTTTTAAACATACTTTTTGTGATTGGCAATTAGTTCAAATGCAAAGTATAACGGGGAAACAGCCTGATTATAAAAGTAAAGCAGGGAGTGAATATTATTTTGAAAAAGAAGGCCTTTATAGGTATTCTAATCATTGGGGGAGAGCAGCCAATTGTAGATGGAGACTTAAAATGGAGCATAAGAACAATAATGGCTATTATTTAGGTTATGCTAAATGGGAAGATTTTTACCCTAATAATGAAAAAGATGATCTCTTTGTAATTATATATGATAAACAAAACGCAAGTGTTGATTTTGCACATAAATCTCAACTACCACAGTTTGAAGGAGTAGTGAGAAATGCTTCAGCCACTAGTAAACGAATAGCTAAAATTAGAGAGATATTACAAAAAGATACATGGTATAAATACATTGACAATTATACCTTTGATCAGGCTCAGGAATTCATCATTGATCAGTTAATAAAGACAAATGAGGACTTTCTAGCTATAAAACGTAAGCTCTTACACAAGTAGGGTTTTGCTTTAAAAAAAAGCTGAATCCCTATTTAAAAATTGTATTTAATTTTAATTTAAATAAACTATGAAAAAGATTACATTATTAGCAGCATTATTAGTAGGAGGAGTTTTTACTATGAACGCACAAACAGTTGAAAAACCAAAATTATCTGAAAAAGTAGGTACTTCACCTATTCAAAAAGGTAACTGGATGGTTGGAGGATCTATCGGATCTTTAGGTTATAGCTTTGAGCAAAAGACATTTAATATTAATGTTTTGCCAACAGCTGGATACTTCATCAGTGACGGTGTTGCTGTAGGTATGCAAATTGGAGCAGGATTCCAAACTGTAAAAGACGCAAAAAACATATGGAATTATACTGTAATGCCATTTGCTAGATATTACTTCCCAGAAGGAGCTAGTGAAACAGGACGTTTCTTTGGACAAGGTTCAATTGGAGTTACAGGTTTTGATCAAAAAGGAAGTGGAAGTGAAACTTCTTTCGCTTTTGGAGTAAATGCTGGATACTCTCACTTTGTTAGTAGAAGTGTTGCTTTAGAGGCATTAGTAGGATACAACTACAGTAAAAGTAACTTAGCTTCTGTAGAGAAGCAAAGTGGATTAGGACTTGCTGTAGGATTCCAAATTTTCTTAGGTAAATAACAGAGTTTAATTGCTTTATAAATAAAAGAGCCAGCTAAATTTAGCTGGCTTTTTTTATTCATAAGATTCCATTAGTATTAAATCGCCTTTTTCATGAGTGATTTTAACCATGCCATCCTTTAATACAGCATTGCTAGTTCCATTTTGGTATCCTAAAATTAAGGTGTTATTATTCAAAGGGTACAGCAGATTTTCACTGTATATTCCGCTAACTTGTGTAATGGGAATTAAAGAAAGTATAGTGTTTTTCTGGTAATATTTTTCAAAGTGTTTTTCTAAAACAAAAATAGTAGAGTAATCATCTAATAGGGTAATTTGAAGATGCTTTTTATAGCGAACTATATTTGCTATATTATTAATGGTGTGATCGGCTCTTTTACCTGTGGCCCAGATTACTCTGATTTTTTCAAAACCTTTGTCTTTAAGATAATCAAAGGCCTTTTCTAAGTCAGTAAAATTCTGATCTAACGCCTTTACAATTTCTAAATTTGGGTATTGTTTTAAATAATGCTCACTTTGGAAGTCTCTGTCGAAATCACCCAAGAGAACATCCGCCTTTATACCCATTTGAGCTACTCTGTGCATGGCAGAATCCAAAACCACTACTAGGTGGGCTTTGCTTAATTCTTGCTTTAGAAGCTCTTGGGAACAACTAGCTCCATTGGCTATAATTAAAGCAGTAGATTCCTTAGGAGTTAAATCACAGTATTTAGACATTTGTAAATTGTTTTAACGGCAAATATAAAAAACTTATTTTTTATAATTTTTCTTTCTTGATTTAAGAATAGCGTTATCTTTGAGCTTTAACTAAAAACAAATGATGATGAATTTAACTCAAGAACAATGGTTAGAAGAACTTCAAAAAGATACTAATGCAGTAATTTTAGACGTTCGTACTCAAGAAGAAGTAGAAGAGAGATCTATTCCAAATGCAATAAATATTGATATTTACAAAGGACAAGGTTTTTTAGATGCTTTAGAGCAATTAGATAAAGATAAATCTTACTATGTGTACTGCAAATCTGGAGGAAGAAGTAATCAAGCTTGTCTTTTAATGGGACAATTAGGTTTTGAGAAAACATTCAATTTACTTGGTGGTATTACAGAATGGGAAGGACCAACTGTATAGTAAAGCTTTAGTCTGTTTAAAATAAATTATAGCAAGCTATAATAAACATATAGGCTCTATAAAAGATATTAAGAATTCTTTTATAGAGTCTTGGTGTTTTTACCAAAAGCTCCCATTTTATAAAAAAGGTAACTCTTCGTTTTCGGTTTATAAAAATCCTATTTCATGAAAAAGATCCACTTTATTGTTAATCCTATCTCAGGGAAAGCAAAACATGCCATAACTCAAGAATATATTGAAGGCTTTTTTGATAAAGAAAAATATCAAATAACCCTAAGTCCAACTTTGTATAAAAAACACGCCATTGAACTAACAAGGCAAGCTATATTAGACAAAGCAGATCTTATTGTAGCTTGTGGTGGGGATGGGACTATTCATGAGGTGGCTACTCAAATGGTAGGAAGTAATATTGAATTTGGTATTATTCCTGTAGGTTCAGGAAATGGATTGGCTTCTAATTTAAATATTTCTAAACAAATAGATGAAGCTATGGCTACCCTTGTTAGATCCAAATCTATTCAGATGGATGTTGGGAGTATCAATGGGGAGTATTTCTTTAGTAATATGGGATTTGGTATAGATGCAACTATAATTGATAAATACGAAAAATCCCAGAAAAGGAAGTTAGCGGCCTATATTAAAGCTGCGCTAGATTCTGCTAAAGAATATAAAGCTGCACAAATAAAAGTAAGCTATAAGGGACAAAGTAAAGTAGTTAATCCACTTTTACTGTTTATTTCCAATTCCAATCAAATGGGATATAATATGAGCCTAACTCCCATGGCTAGTTTGCAAGATGGCTTGCTAGATTACCTGATGGTACCAAAAGTTAATTTCTTAAAACAACTTACCTTCGGACTATATGTGCTTTTAGGAAAAACCCATAAATTTAGAAAAACCGACTATCTGCAACTTGACCATCTTTCCGTAGAGGTTTTGGATCAAAGCCAATGTGGACTGCAGTTGGATGGGGAATATTACGTATTTGCAAGCAATAAATTTGAAATAAGCGTATTAAAGGGTGCTTTAAAAGTAATATGTTAAATTTTTAGAGCTTTTAGGACTAAAGTTTAATTGGAATAGCTAACAAAAGTTATAAAAAAGTGTAACTTTGTAGCTTAGATATAACAACATAAAATAAAAAAATAGTATGAATTCATTTGACGTAGTAGTAATTGGTTCAGGACCTGGTGGATATGTATCAGCAATTCGTTGTGCGCAACTAGGATTTAAAACAGCAATTATTGAAAAGTATTCCACTTTAGGGGGAACTTGTCTTAACGTAGGATGTATTCCATCAAAAGCATTATTAGCATCTTCTCATTTTGTAGAGGAAATGGCTCATTTTGCAGACCATGGAATTGAAATTAAAGGAGAGGTTAACGTAGACTTACAAAAGATGATTGCTCGTAAGCAAGCTGTTGTAGATCAAACATGTGGTGGAGTTAAGTTCTTAATGGACAAAAACAAGATTACTGTTTTTGAAGGAGTTGGATCATTTGAAAATGCGACTACTTTAAATGTTACTCAAAAGGATGGTTCAGTAGAGAAAATTGAAGCTAAGCACACAATTATCGCTACAGGAAGTAAACCTTCTACTTTACCTTTTATTAAGCTTGACAAAGAGCGTATCATTACCTCAACAGAAGCTTTAGAATTAAAACAAGTTCCTGAGCACTTAATTATTATTGGTGGTGGAGTAATTGGTTTAGAGTTAGGTCAAGTTTACTTAAGATTAGGAGCTAAAGTATCTGTAGTAGAATATGCAGATAGAGTGTTACCTACAATGGATTCAGCTGTATCTAAAGAATTAACTAAAGTTCTTAAGAAACAAGGTATGAAATTCTATGTTTCTCATAAAGTTCAAGGTGTTGAAAGAGAAGGAGATGTAGTTAAAGTAACAGCAGAGGATAAAAAAGGACAATTAGTTACTTTAGAAGGAGATTACGCTTTAGTAGCAGTTGGACGTCGTCCATTTACAGAGGGATTAAACCTTGAAGCAGCTGGTATTAAATTAACAGAAAGAGGACAAGTTGAAGTGAATGATCACTTACAAACTACTGCTAGCAACGTATACGCTATTGGTGATGTAGTTCGTGGAGCTATGTTAGCACATAAAGCAGAAGAAGAAGGAGTAATGGTAGCTGAGTACTTAGCTGGACAAAAGCCACACATCAATTATAACTTAATTCCTGGAGTAGTTTATACTTGGCCTGAGGTTGCAGCTGTTGGAAAAACAGAAGAGCAATTAAAAGCAGAAGGAGTAGAGTACAAAGTTGGAAGTTTCCCATTCAAAGCATTAGGACGTGCTAGAGCAAGTGCTGATATCAATGGATTAGTGAAAATTTTAGCTGATAAAACAACAGATGAGGTATTAGGAATCCATATGGTTGGAGCTCGTGCTGCAGATTTAATCGCAGAGGCAGTTACAGCAATGGAATTTAGAGCATCTGCTGAGGATATCTCTAGAATGTCTCACGCTCACCCAACTTTTGCAGAAGCAATCAAAGAAGCTGCTTTAGCAGCAACAGATAATAGAGCATTACACGTATAATTAATATACTGTATAAAGTTTTTAAAAAGCCTAAGATTTTTCTTAGGCTTTTTTTATTTAAGCTCTATCTTAGCTCACAAGAGATGCTAACTGGATTAAACAGATTATATTTAAGGTAAAAAAATAGAATCTAACATTCTATTGGCATTTTTATTTTAGTATTATGTGTAGATTTGTTTTAAACAATAAGAATTTTTATGATCACTTTTAACAACCAAACCAAGCAAGTACAAATCAAAGATAATTACAAGGCTAGATTACAAAGTTCTAGAGTTATGTGTGTAGCTATTTTGCTTTTATCCATTGGTAAGCTAACTATTATTGATTACCAAAACATCAAAGAATTAGATTACTTATTTTTTGTGATTACAGCGGTGTTTTTATATTTAAGCTATAAGAATTTTTTAGTAAATACAAGTATAGATACGATTGATAAATTTGAGATCAAATACGTTAAGATGCCTAAGGTGATGGGCACTAGAGCTATCATTAAATTAAACAATGGCAAGGTAAGAGAGGTTTATGGTTTAAAGACCCCACAAAGTCGCTTAGATTTTAAAAAACTGTTTACCGATGCTAAAATACGCGTGATTTAATATGCATTACTGTGATTTTGTAAATTCTTTAGCTGCGGATTCTAAAGATCCTAATAAGTATTACCACGATTGTCAATACGGTTTTACTTTATCTAGTGATCAAGAACTTTTTGAGCGTCTAATTTGGGAAATAAACCAAGCTGGACTGAATTGGACTACTATTTTGAATAAAAAAGAGCATTTTTTTAAGGCCTATGATGGCTTTGATATTCAAAAAGTAGCTAGTTATGATCAGGATAAAATCGATACTCTTTTACAAGATAAGGGAATCATACGCAATAAGCTCAAAATACAAGCTGCCATATACAATGCTAATCAAATTATAGCCCTTCAAAAACAATATGGTTCTTTTGCTAACTTTTTACAACACCACACTGATTTAGATCTTTCACAATGGATTAAGCTTTTTAAAAAGCATTTTAAATTTGTAGGGCACCAAATTGTTTTGGAGTTTTTACAAAGTACTGGTTATATACAAGGTGCTCATAAGACAGAGTGTGGTATTTATCAGAAAATACTTGATCAAAAAAAATAGTCTTTTTCTATTGTTTCTTAAAGGCTTATATACACAAAGTAAAGCCTTTTTAGTTACCTGTGGTTTTGGTTAAAATAACTATCTTAGTGGTAACCACCTAATTAATATAATCCAATTTTGTATTTATGTCTAAACAAATTGATTTAAGAACTGTTAATGTAATCCATTATATTAGTGCTTTAAGAGAGGGGGGGTCTTTACCGGCTTTAGCTCTTGCAGACGATCACTTTAAATATGTTTTAAAGTTCAGAGGCGCAGGACATGGTGTCAAGGCTTTAATTGCCGAGCTATTAGGAGGTCTTATAGCCCAAAAATTAGCTTTAAAAGTACCAGAACTTGTTTTTGCCAATTTAGATCCAGCTTTTGGTCGTACAGAAGCAGATGAAGAAATCCAAGATTTACTTAAGTTTTCACAAGGTTTAAACCTTGGACTTCACTTTTTATCAGGAGCATTTACCTATGATCCATTAGCTTGGAAGGTAGATGGTCAGTTAGCTAGTGAAATTGTATGGTTGGATGCTTTTATAACAAATGTAGATCGTACGTTTCGCAACACAAATATGCTGATTTGGCATAATGAACTTTGGTTAATTGACCATGGTGCTTCTTTTTACTTTCACCATTCCTTTACCAATTGGGAAAAAAGTGCTTTAACTCCATTTGCTTTAATAAAAGACCATGTTTTATTGCCTTTTGTAACCGATATTGATACAGTGGATCAGAAGTTTAAAAAAATACTGACTCCTAGTTTCTTACAAGAAGTAGTTCAAAGCATTCCTTTAGACTGGCTAATGTGGGAAGATAGTGAGTTAGAGCCAGAACAAATCAGACAGGTTTATTATGATTTTCTAAGTTTAAGGCTAGAGAATTCCGATATTTTTGTTAACCAAATAAAAAAAGCAAAGGATGCAAGTATATGAGTATACAGTGATTCGCTTTGTACCTAGAGTAGAGCGAGAAGAGTTTATCAATATTGGTCTTTTGTTATTTTGTAAATCCAAGAAGACTTTATTGGCCAAGTTTCATTTAAATGACCAAAAGATACAATGTTTTTCAAGTGAAGTAGAACCCGGTGCTTTACAGGCTCACGTTGAGGCATTTCACAAAATAGCCACTGGAGCTAAATGCAATAATCCTATTGCTTATTTAGAAGTATCCGAGCGTTTTAGGTGGTTAAGTGCGGTAAAGAGTTCCGTTTTACAAACTTCTAGGCCTCATGTTGGTCTTAGTGAAGACTTACAAAAAACCTTCGATTTATTATTCGAGGATTTAATCTTATAAAAAAAATCACCAAAAAGATGTCTTTTTGGTGATTTTTTATTTTTATTGACTTGTTTATAATGACTTCTACTGTAGAATCGGATATAATTCTAGCTCAAAAAGCTAGTAAAGCTTTTATTACATGGTAATATCTCCAACTGGGTAGTCCCCAAAATGATGGGATAAACTAATTGTTTTATAGGTAAGTTGAGAATACTTATTGCTAAAAAGGATAATACATACATTATCTTTGGCTAAACGAATATAAGAGGAGGTATTACCTCTCCACCAACCATTGTGATAAGTGTAGCTCTCTTGGTTATCCATTTCTATTAAGCGGAATCCTAAGCCGTAATTTTTCTTTCCTTTTCTCTCATAGCTATATCCTTTAAACATTTGTTGTTTTAAATCTTGGCTTAAAAAGGCATCACTATATAGAGCTGTATCTAATTTTAAGAAGTCTCTAGGGGTTAAATAAATGTTTTTATCCCCATAGGTAGCATCCATATAATCCCATCCCATAATAGCATAATTACTCTTATAGCTTTGGGTTACTTGGTCTTTTTTGTCTAAGTCATCAAATACAAAGCTATTGTTCATTTGTAAGGGATCAAATATGAGTTGTTTCACTGCTAAAGGAAAACTTTTCTTTGTTACCTTCTCTACAATACTAGCTAGAACAACATAATTGGTATTACTATAAGTAAAGCGGGTATCTGGAGTAAAGGCCAAAGGTACTTTGTCTGATTTTATCACTTCTATAACATCGTTATTGGTGATAGGGATAGAAAAATTCCAAATATCTTGATAATAACCATAATAACTTAGCCCACTTCGGTGATTAAGTAAGGTTCTCACTGTGATCTTAGGATTACCAAATCCAGGTATAATGCTCTCTACACTTTGATCTAAAGAGATTTTACCTGCATCTACTAAACGTAAAATACTAACAGCTGTAATAACCTTTCCAACCGAGGCCACATGTATTGGGGTATCTTTATCGATCAGCTCTTGGTTTTTCTTATTGGCAAAGCCCGAATAATTCTCATAGATGATTTGTCCGTTTTTTGCCACTAAAAAGCTTCCTGTATAACCGGATTTTTTAATGTTCTTTAAATAAAACTCCTCTACTTCGGTTTGTTTTTTAGCTATATAATCAGAGCTAAGGGGTTCGAATTCGGGAAGATAAGGGTTTTTCTTTTCTTTTTTGCTTTCTTTTAGCTCTACGCTACTTTGCTCATTGAGTTGTACTTCTTTGTCCTTGCACCCCATAAGGCAGATACTCAAAGCTAAGCTAAAAGCAATTAAATAGGTTTTGTTCATAATAATTAAAAACGCAAAATAGCCCAAAATGTTTGAACTACTTTGCGTTTAAGAAAATTTTATTGAATTTTTAAATTAGTTTTAGTTTGTGGTAAAAGACCATCTTTATGTAAAAGCACAGAAATAGACTTTAACTTCAAATAAGCTAAGCTCATGTAAATATATCCTTGGTGACCTACTTTGTCAGGATTGCTTCCCCAAGAGTTTTTTACTTTGTAGTAGATATTTCCTTGTTTATCTTTTACTTTCCCTACAATATGCATTAAGTGATCATCGTTAGTGTCGTAACTATAGAATTCCTCTAGTCGTAGAGTAGGAGTAATTTGTTTTTCTTGGATTATTTGAGTTAATCCTTTTTCGTTATCCTTAGGATCTAGGGCTACAAATGCAACTCCTTCTTTTGATGAGAATCCTTTTTCAGATACGTCACAGTCTAAAGATAGGGTAAAACCATTGTCTAAGGCATAATCAATATTGTCAATATACTCTTGTAAAGGCATATTGTATAGGCTTCCGTTGCTGAAGTTATCAGGAATATTTAAAATAAAAGGAGCGTAGTTCTGTTGATTTGCAAAAGAAGTAATAGTTAAATAATCATTTGGATTAATTCCCGTCATTGCCAAAAAGCTCATTGGCGTGTATTTAGTACCTTCATAAGTGAACTCTGTTGGGTTGTCTCCCATATAGGTATCTAAGATGAATTCAGAGATTGGTTTCCAATTCATTGAGATAGGACCATTATTCTTAGCATATACGTTGATAAGGCCTTGTAGGGCTTTAAAAAGTTCGCTATGGTTATAGGTATCACTTCCTTGGTAGCCTGAATATACATCTTGAGGCACTAAACCGTAATCTCTCACGCTATTGATTACATCATGGGCTAATCCACCTTCTCCAAATTGCGCTTTACTTTGTCTAGTGATATAGTTCTCTATCTTTTTGGGATAAGTGTTTCGCACGTTGTACATTTCCGATAAATCGATTCGCTTATTGGAAATACGCATTATTTCCGATTCTAAAAAAGAAGAGGTACTAAAACTCCAACACGTACCAGTGTTTCCCTGACTAGTAACTGGATAGGCATCCAAATCGATAATAGTCTTAAAGTCATACTTTTGCGCCATAGCCCCGCTAGCCATAAATAGCAAGGATAAGGAGATAATAATTTTTTTCATAATTTAAAAATGTTTTGGTTTTGCAATATAATGCAAAAAATAGGTTATTTTTACCCTAAATTAAAAAAGATTATGAGTAAGATACAATGGGAGACTGCAATAGAGTTTGAAGACATTACCTATAAGAAGTGTAATGGCGTAGCTCGTATTGCTTTTAACAGACCAGAAGTTCGCAATGCCTTTAGACCAAAGACAACAAGCGAATTATATCGTGCTTTTTATGATGCACAAGAGGACACTAGTATTGGAGTAGTTTTACTTTCTGCAGAAGGACCATCGCCTAAAGATGGAGTATATTCCTTTTGTAGTGGAGGAGATCAAAAAGCTAGAGGTCATCAAGGATATGTAGGAGAGGATGGTATGCACCGTTTGAATATTTTAGAGGTGCAGCGTTTAATCCGTTTTATGCCAAAGGTGGTAATAGCTGTAGTTCCAGGTTGGGCTGTTGGTGGAGGACATAGTCTTCACGTGGTTTGTGATATGACTTTAGCTAGTAAAGAACATGCTATTTTTAAACAAACCGATGCAGATGTAACTAGTTTCGATGGAGGTTATGGATCGGCTTATTTGGCTAAAATGGTAGGTCAGAAAAAAGCTAGAGAAATCTTCTTTTTAGGTAGAAATTACTCTGCTCAAGAGGCCTTTGAAATGGGGATGGTTAATGCGGTAATTGACCATGATAAATTAGAAGATACAGCCTATGAATGGGCTCAGGAAGTACTGGCTAAATCACCAACTTCTATCAAGATGTTGAAGTTCGCAATGAACCTAACAGACGATGGAATGGTAGGGCAACAAGTCTTCGCAGGAGAGGCCACAAGATTGGCTTATATGACAGAAGAAGCTATTGAAGGAAGGAATGCTTTCTTAGAGAAAAGAAAGCCTAATTTCCCGAAAAAATGGATTCCTTAATAGAGAGGAAATTGTTTTTAAAATACGAAAAAAAACCACTGTACAAGGATATTGTACAGTGGTTTTTTTTGGCTTTTAGTGATTGCAATAAAGGACTATTAAAACAGTTTAACTGCTGTTCTATACCCAGGATATTAGGTAGGAGTATAGCCTGGTATATAGCTTTTAGAAGGGGTTTTTTATAAGTTTCTTTAAAGCGTTTTTACATTGCTTAATGGCAAATTATTTTTCGCCAGACTTATTAAAAGAGAGTTTTATTTGGTTTTGCAGCAAAGCTCAATTTGGGACTATTTTATTTTTGTTACTAAAAAAACGCTCCATTGTGCAGAAATAAAAAGTAGAATTCTACAAAGTAAAATCCTTCGTTTTTCTCTTGGGTTCTTCAAAGGATTTTACAAAGTTAAATGGGTGTATTTATAGCTTTTTTTTTACCCTATAAAATGGGAAAAAGGCTCTAGGGTAGGACAGTTGATTGTAAGGAGTATTTGCTTTATTACACTTGGGCCCATGGATTATCCAAAGTAAAAGTGTTGGCCTTTAATGGGGGATTATGTAGAGATATTCGGGGGTATAAATAAAAGTTAGATAAAATATAATGGCCTATATTTTATCTTTAGATATAAATATTAATTTCTTTTATGTTTTTTTAACTAAAGTATTACTTCAAAAAACGCAAAAAGTAATACTTTAGGTAGAGGTATATAACTGCTTGGAAAATAGTTAATTGTATTTATAATAATATAGCCATAACTTTAAGTTATAACTGAATAAGTCTTTATTTTAGTATTTTTAAGAATACGTTAACAGTGATTTTATGCATAAAGTAAAGCTTTAAGTAAGGCTAGCTAACTTTTATTTAGGTGTTTTATGTTTTATGCTTTTACCTAATCATAGCTCTGCTTTTTTAGGTTTAGTTAAGTTTGTTTTTAGGCTATTTATAGAGGGAGAAAAATGGATTGTCTTGGTTTTTTTATCCGTTGTTTTTTTGAGCTGTTAGGATTTTACAAAGGCTAAATTAGAGGTGGTTATAAGGTTCAATCCCTAGCTGTATTTATGTTGTGTTCCTTGTTTTTTTACAGCAAATAATTAAGAGAAAATGATTTTTTTATTGGTTTTTTCCTCCTTGTTATTTCTAATAAATATGATGTTTAAGTCAATATTTTCGGTTAATTTTACCCCTTTATTGATAAGATTTCTCCTTTGGTGTTTTGCCCTAGGAGTGTTAATGTATGTATTATGAAAACTATTAAAGCATGGGTGAGTGCTGCTCGCCTGCGTACTTTACCTTTATCTGTTTCTGGTATTATTGTAGGATCGGCTTTGGCTTATCCTTTATATGGACAAAGAGCGGATTTCTTTTGGATTTTTAGCTTTGCTATTTTAACTACTCTATTACTTCAAATTCTCTCCAATTTTGCAAATGATTATGGAGATGGAGTAAAGGGTACAGACAACCATACAAGGGTTGGGCCAATGCGAGCTTTACAAAGTGGAGCCATTAGTGCCCCGCAGATGAAAAAAGGTATAATCATCACCTCAGCTTTATCTCTTATCAGCGCTTTAATTCTAATTTATATTTCCTTTGGTAAGGACAGTTTTTTTACCTCTGTTTTCTTCTTTGTTCTTGGTGGGGCTTGTGTTGGTGCAGCCATTAAATATACGGTCGGAAAAGGGGCGTATGGATATAGGGGATTAGGAGATTTATTTGTATTTATTTTCTTTGGTTTAGTTAGTGTAATGGGAAGCTTTTACCTGTATGGACAAACCTTGGATTTATGGGTAGTCTTATGCGCTGTGGCTATTGGTAATTTATCCATAGCGGTTTTGAATATTAATAATATGCGAGATTTAGAGCAAGACCGTTTAGTTGGAAAAAATACTCTAGCTGTTAAGTTGGGAATGCAAAATGCAAAAAGGTATCATTATGGGATTGTAGTGTTCTCTATGTTGGCTTTGGTGGCCTATGGTATACACAGAGATTTTTCATTGTACCAATATTTCTTTATTTTAGCCTATATTCCACTTATTAAGCATATGGTGTTTGTTAAAAATAATACACAGGCCTATTTGTTGGATTCTCAGATGAAGATAGTAGCTTTATCTACTTTTGTAATTGCCCTGCTTTTTAGCGTGGCTAATATTCTTTAAAAACTTATTTATTATGAAAATCACCTATTATGGACATGCTTGTTTAGGCATTCAAGTGGACAATATTCACATTGTAGTAGATCCTTTTATTAGTGGTAACCCATTACAGGCTGCTAAAGCAATAGATTTAGAAAAGATTAAAGCCGATTATATTTTAATTACTCACGCTCATGAGGATCACGTATTAGACGTTCTTACATTAGCGGAGCTTAATCCAAATGCTGTTATAGTATCCAATGCTGAAATAGCTGGTTATTATGGCGCAAAAGGTCTTAAAACGCATCCTATGAATCACGGAGGAGCTTGGGAATTTGATTTTGGTAGATTACAATATACCTCAGCGGTGCATTCTAGTTCTTTTGCTGATGGAACCTATGGAGGGGAGCCTGGAGGATTTATTCTAACTCACAACCAAAAAAGCATCTATATTGCAGGAGATACTGCTCTTAGTATGGATATGAAGCTAATTCCAATGTTTACAAAGCTGGATTTGGCGATTTTACCTATTGGAGATAACTTCACTATGGGAATTGAGCAAGGTGTTGTAGCGGCGGATTTTTTACAATGTGATAAGATATTAGGTTACCATTATGATACCTTTGGTTTTATAGTAATAGATCACCAAAAAGCAAAACAAGCCTTTTTAGCTAAAGCAAAAGAATTAATTCTTTTGCCAATTGGAGATTCTTTAAGTGTATAATAAACAAATGAAAGCTTCTTATTTTAAATACGTCTTAGATTTTAAAAGACCCTCTGGAACTTCTAGGGGAATTTTAAAGCAAAAAGAGACTTGGTTTATCGTATTGGAATCCAATGGTAAAAAAGGTATTGGAGAATGTGGTATTCTACGTTCTTTAAGTGTAGAGGATACCCCTTTTTACCAGGATAAATTAAAGTGGGCTTGTGACAATATTCACCTGGGCTTGGACCAGCTTTGGCAAGAGTTAATACAATATCCTTCTATTCAATTTGGTTTAGAACAAGCCTTTTTATCTTTGCAAAGTAATGATCCTTTTATTTTATGGGATAACGCTTTTTCTAATGCAAAGGATAGTATTGCTATTAATGGACTAGTTTGGATGGGAGATCCCTTGTTTATGAAACAGCAAATCGATCAAAAGATACAAGAGGGCTTTAATTGTGTAAAACTAAAGATTGGTGCTATTGATTTTGATAAAGAACTAGAGTTACTTGCATATATTCGATCTTTATACTCTAAAGAGCAGATTGAATTAAGAGTAGATGCCAATGGAGGGTTTACCTATCAAACGGCTCTTGATAAACTAAAGGCTTTGTCTGTGTATGATATTCAAAGTATTGAACAGCCTATAGCTACAAGACAATGGGAGCAAATGAGGGATTTAGTGGAGAAAACTCCCATTCCTATTGCTTTAGATGAAGAGCTAATAGGAGTGTTTACTCTTGAGGAAAAAGCAGAATTACTCGATCGTATTAATCCACAGTATATTATTTTAAAACCAAGCTTAATAGGAGGTTTTAAAGGAAGTATGCAGTGGATAGAACTTGCTAAACAAAGAAATATAGGCTATTGGATTACTTCTGCCTTAGAAAGCAATATAGGGCTTAATGCTATTGCTCAATGGACCTATACTTTAGATATTCCTATAGCTCAAGGTTTAGGTACTGGTGGGTTGTACACCAATAATATTTCCTCTGGCTTAAAAGTGGAAAACGGTGCTTTATGGTATGATCCTAAAGTAAAATGGCAATGCCAGTGGATAGAGTAATTTTTACTTATCCTTATTGCAAGAACACCCAATAACCAAGATAGTTGTTGGGTGTTTTTGTTTTATGCTCTTCTGTATTCATCTGGAGAGATTCCTACATATTTTTTAAAAAAACGAGAAAAGTAAGAGTTATCCTTAAAACTTAATTTATAGGCAACTTCACTTGCCGATAGGTTAGTATTAACCAAAAGGCGTTTACTTTCTAGTAATATGCGATTGCGAATAACCTCTCCTGCTGAGATGCCCTTTACCTTTTGGCAAACAGCATTTAAATAATTGGGTGTTACATACAGCATTTGAGCGTATTCTTTAGGAAAGCGATACTCGTAAAAGTGCTTTTCAATATATACCTCAAATTGCTTGACTAAATTACTAGGTTGCAATAGTCTATTGTCATAGGAGCTAGACTGATTAATTTGTTTTTGACACAATAACAATAGCTCTAATAAGTAAACCTTAATTAAATCGTTATTACCTCCACTTGTAAGCTGAGTCTCATAATACACCTTCTCAAATATATTGGTATAGGTAGATAGGTTATGAGAGACATTTAGTACGCTATGTCCGCCATCTATTTTAAAAAATGCCAATTCCTCTAAAAAATTGTTGTCTTTTAAAAAGGAGTTAAAAAATTCTTGGCTAAAATTAATCACAAATCCCTGTGTATTGTTATTCAGTGTCCACTTGTGTATTTGACCAGGAGCGATAAAAAAGATATCTCCTTTTTGTATTTCATGATTCTTATAATCTATAAAATTAGTTCCCGTGCCCGAGGTCACAAAAAATATTTGATAAAATGTGTGTTTATGTCCTTGTGTTGTTAGTGCTTGTCCTGGAATACTCTGGCGTTGAAGATCTATAATAACACACTGCTTGTCCTGATTGTCTTGATCTACTAAGTCACAATAATTATACTTTTGCATATTACTTCCATTCTTTTAATAGTTATTAATAGAGCAAATCCCTGATTTTGTGGGTTTTGTTATCTAAATATACTATTTTTTTTCAAATGATTTGATTTTTATATAACTTTTTTTGAAAAAATCAATATTTATATAATATATAGGTTTAAAATAATAATGAAAAATAATAATTTTAAATATAATTATAATTTAAAAATATAATATTCACTTTTTTAACATAAATGGCCCGTAGTTATAATATGCTTCTTATTGTAAAAGAAGTTGTGGGGTAGAAAGATAGAAAAAGCCAAAAAAAAAGCAGTAACTATTAAGTTACTGCTTCTGTCCTTATAAATAAGGTTCTATTTCGGTTTTGTAGTTGCTATCTTGAACGGCAGATTTAGCAATTGGGATTAGCCATCTTACTCCTGCAAGTACTTGATGTTGGTTGATATCAGCTAGGTTTGCAACTTGCTTTTTATAAGTTGTTAAGTTATAAGTATAAGCGGCAAAAAGTCTGATGTCTTTAAATAAAGGGTCTTTCTTAAAAGGATAGTATTCAAAGGCACCTTGTAGACTTAGTAAACTAAAGGCTGCATCTTGATCTAAGGCATCTCTTTTGTTGTAAATAGCCTTGATATATGGGTTCCAGTTATCAAAGTGGTATTTTACACTAAGAGCTGCTGCGTTTTCTTTTACATAAGTAGGATCATATAAAGGTCCAGTTAGAGTAGAATTAGGATCAAAGTTAATATTTCTAAAACCGTAGATCCAATCTAGTTCAGCAAACCATCTATCAATGCGCAATTGATTTCCTAAAGTAATCCAGTTGTAATATTTAGAAGAATCATGTTGCATTAGTCCATAACCGTAACGCGTGGTGAATTTGTCTTGGAAGAAACTTCCTTGCCATAAAAACATATACGCATACGCCTTATTAACATATTCTGGAGTTGCATATTGGCTAGATGCACTAGTTACTTGTAGATTAAAACGGTGATTTTTAAACATATATGCTAGGTTTACCCCAGGTGCATATACCTCTAGATTATCTAAAAGGGTGGTGTTGTTGTAAATATCTGCTCCGTTGTAATCAATTTCGAAAGTTCCCCAAGCCGTTATCAACTGTCCTGCAGAAATTGCCCAATTATCATTTATATTATATTCTAAAAAAGCAAATTCTAAAGCTTTAGCATCCGCTGCAGCATTTAAATTATAACGCAAAAATACCTGAAACTTATCTTTTATTTTCGTCGTTAAATATATACGTGTTTTATTTACTTGAAATCCTGATGTGTTGTCATAGTGCGGTCCAAACTTTGTATTTAAGTCATAGCGCGTATCCAAATAAAAATTAAAATCACTAACAACAGGGTTGTCTTTAATGGTTAAAAAAGCGTTTTGCTGTTCTTGAGCAAAACCAGTACAAGCCATCAAAAATATGCTACTTGCCGTTAAAAATTTTCTCATCTCTTATTATTTTATACAAAGATACATTTTGCATTTTAAGTTTATGAGTTTTTTAAAGTTGTTTCTCAAGATTAACATATTATATGCATCTAAATGTTTAAAATTTAATGTAAAATTCTTTAAAGTAGTTTATTATTGAGGTTACTGCAATAAACAACGTTAAATATATTGGATTTTCTATTGACATATTTTGACTAATGTGGAATATAAAATAAATTTTAAGTAAATTTTGTTAGTTTAAGAGTGTAGAAAATGCGAATTTGATTAGGGATAACGCAAAAGGCCACCCATGTTTAACAAAACAATGGGTGGCCTTTGCAAATAAACTAAAAAAGTTTTAACGTTTCTTGTTTCTATTTCTAGAATGCGTAATGGTTGCTTTCTACAAGTTTTTTAGCAATTGTTTCACGTAACTCATCTACATTAGGTAATTCAGGGTATTTCGTGAATCTTCTAAGCCCCATTAGCATGATGCGCTGTTCATCATCCTTGGTAAAGCTACTAATGGCTTGTTTTGCCTGTGAAGAAACAATATCTACCGCATGGTATAAATATAGTTTAGCCATAGCAATTTGTTCTTGTATATTTTGCTCCCCTTTTTCTTTAGCTAATTTCTCTGTACGTAATATAGCGCTCTCTGCCATATAAATTTCAATAATGATATCAGAGGCATTTAGTAAAAGACCTTGGTGCTTTTCTAATTCTGGACCAAATTTTTGAACTGCGCTACCACAAACCATTAAAAATGCTTTTTTAAGCTTTTCAATCATTTCTTTTTCTAAAGCAAATAATTCATCATAATCAGGAGTGTCAAAACTAGGGATACTCATTAAGTCATCTGCAACTGCCATAGCAGGTCCTAAAAGATCTACATGGCCTTTCATTGCTTTTTTAATAAGCATACCAATACTTAACATTCGATTGATTTCGTTGGTACCTTCATATATACGTGCAATTCTAGCATCTCTCCAAGCGCTTTCCATTGGTGTGTCTTCTGAGAAGCCCATTCCTCCAAAGATTTGGATTCCTTCATCGGCTGTGTTTTGAACATCTTCCGATACAGCTACCTTTAAAATAGAACATTCAATAGCAAATTCCTCTACTGCTTTTAATTCTGCTTGTTGTTCTGATTCTCCTTGGGCAATTCTTTGTTCGATTCTAGCTTGAATATCACCTGCAGCTCTATAACAAGCTGATTCTCCTACATAGGCATTGGTTGCCATTTCTGCTAATTTAGTTCTTATAGCACCAAAGCTTGAAATAGGGGTGTTGAACTGTATTCTTTCATTGGCATATTGAATACTTTGGTTAATCAGACGTCTTTGGGAATCCAAACAAGCTGCTGCAAGTTTAATTCTTCCCACGTTTAATGCATTCATTGCTATTTTGAATCCATTTCCTCTTTCTGAAAGCATATTATCTACGCTTACTTTTGTATTATTGAAAAATACTTGACGGGTAGAGGAGGCTCTAATACCAAGTTTATGTTCTTCTTCCCCTAATGTAATACCATTGCTAGGATCATTTTCTACAATAAAACCAGTAATATTCTTGTCGTCTTCAATACGTGCAAATACTATAAAAAGATTACAAAATCCTGCATTGGAAATCCACATCTTTTGTCCAGTAATTTCATAGTATTTTCCATCCTCGGATAAAACTGCTTTTGTTTTCCCACTATTTGCATCCGAACCAGCATCTGGCTCAGTTAAACAGTAGGCCCCAAACCACTCTCCTGAGGCAAGCTTAGGAACGTATTTTTCTTTTTGTGCCTGGTTTCCATATAAAGTAATTGGCATAGTTCCAATTCCAGTATGCGCCCCAAAGGCAGTAGAGAAAGATCCAGTTGCTCCAGAGATGTAGTCACATACTAGCATCGTGGATACAAATCCCATGCCTAATCCACCAAATTCTTCTGGAACAGCCACTCCTAAAAGGCCTAATTCCCCTGCCTTTTGCATACATTCTTTGGTAAAGGCATAATCTTTATTTTCAAATCTAGCTTTATTAGGCCAGATTTGCTTGTCGATAAATTCCTTTACCATATCGCGCATCATTAATTGCTCCTCGGTAAATTGCTCTGGTGTGAAAATAGCCTCACTTGGGGTTTGTTTAATTAAAAACTGACCACCTCTTGTTATATCTGTACTCATTTGTTTACGGTTTTTTGGTTAATTAATAGTTGGTTTGGTTAAATGGTTTTGGTTTATAATATTTCGTAGATACCTGCGGCACCTTGGCCCGTACCCACACACATACTAACAAGGCCGTATTTATTGCCTCTTCTTTTCATTTCATCAAATAGTTGTACCGATAGTTTGGCTCCTGTACATCCTAGTGGGTGTCCAAGGGCAATAGCTCCACCATTTACATTTACTATTTCAGGGTTAATATCTAATTCTCTTATCACAGCTAAGCTTTGAGCTGCAAAGGCTTCGTTTAATTCTATAAGCTCGATGTCCTTTAGGTTTAATCCTGCTTGTTGTAATGCCTTAGGAATAGCCTTAACTGGACCGATTCCCATAATACGCGGTTCTACACCACTTGCTGCATAGCTTACCATTCTAGCAATAGGTTCAATATTTAGTTCTTTGACCATTTGCTCCGACATTACCATAACAAAGCTAGCGCCATCGCTCATTTGAGAAGAGTTACCAGCTGTAACACTACCGTTTAAAGCAAATACTGGACGTAATTTTGCTAAAGCCTCTAAGGAAGTTTCTTTTCTCGGTCCTTGATCCAAGGTAACTTGGTAATCTTTGGATTGCTTTTTGCCTTTCTCATTAACAAAGACCTCATGTATATTAATAGGTACAATTTGCTGGTCAAACTTTCCTTCTTTTTGTGCCTTAAGTGCTTTTTGATGCGATTCAAAAGCAAATCTATCTTGGTCTTCTCTAGAAACTTTAAACTCATTGGCAACTGCCTCAGCCGTTAAGCCCATTCCCCAGTAGTAATCCTCATGGCCTTGTTTGGCTACTTTATAATCAGGCGTAGGTTTATACCCTCCCATAGGGATGAAACTCATACTCTCTGCACCTCCAGCGATAATACACTGGGCCATACCAGATTGTATTTTTGCAACTGCCATTGCAATGGTTTCCAATCCTGAGGCGCAATATCTATTTACTGTAACTCCAGGTACATCATCTACCTTTAGCCCCATTAAAGAAACCAATCTTCCCATGTTTAGTCCTTGTTCGGCTTCGGGCATAGCATTTCCAACCATTACATCATCAATTCGCTTTTTGTCAAATTCAGGTAATTGGCTCATTAGGTATTCAATGGTCTCGGCTGCTAATTCATCAGGCCTTTTAAAGCTAAAGACTCCTTTAGGAGCTTTACCAACAGCCGTTCTATATCCTTTTACTATATATGCAGTATTCATGTCTTACAAATTTTAGTGGTTAAATTAATTTCTAAGTGGTTTACCCGTTTTAAGCATATGCTGGATTCTTTCCAAAGTCTTTCTCTCTCCACAAAGCGAAAGAAAAGCTTCTCTTTCTAAATCCAATAGATATTGCTCACTTACATAAGTGGGTTGAGATAAATCTCCACCAGCCATAACATAGGCTAACTTATTGGCAATTTTTCTATCGTGTTCAGAGATATAGTGACCAGCCATCATACTATCGGTACCCACTAAGAACATTCCAAGGGCTTGTTGGCCTAACACTTTAACGTTATTTGTTCTAATAGGTTGGGTGTATCCGCGTTTAGCCATAAGTAAGGCTTCTTCTTTTGCTTGAGTAATAAGAAGGTTTTTATTAACTACCACAATGTCCTTGTTTTTTTGTAATAAATTAAGATCATAAGCTTCATAGGCTGAGGTAGCCACTTTAGCCATAGCGATAGTTAAGAAATTTTCTTGTAAAACGTTTAATTCTACATCGTTCTTGCGGTATAAGTCAGAAGCGCGAAGACTCATCTCTTTTGAACCCCCACCTCCTGGGATTAAACCAACCCCAAATTCTACTAAACCAATATAAGTCTCAGCCGAAGCTACCACTTTATCGGCATGAAGGCTTAATTCACATCCACCACCAAAACTCATCCCAAAAGGAGCAGCCACAGTAGGTATAGCGCTATAGCGCATGCGCATCATAGTATCTTGGAAGGTTTTAATTGCCAAGTTGAGTTCTTCCCAATCTTGCTCTGCAGCCATCATGAAAATCATCATTAAGTTGGCCCCCACAGAGTAGTTACTTCCTTGGTTGGCAACAACTAATCCTTGGTACTGTTCTTCAGCCAAAGTAATAGCCTTATTTAATCCTTGTAAAACTCCACCACCAATGGTATTCATCTTAGAATGGAATTCTAGGTTAATAATACCATCTCCTAAATCTATAATAGAAGCTTCTTTATTAGACCAAATGGTATTTTGTTTTAGATTTTTTAGAATAATAAAATTCTCCTGCCCTGGTATAGCTTTGTACTCTTTAGTGATTTGATCATAAAAAAGCGCTTTACCATTTTCTACCTTATAAAAGCTTTGGTTGCCATTGGCAATCATTTCCTCTATCCAAGGTGCAATTGTGTAGCCGTGTTTTTTAGCCAATTGTGCTCCTTTTTCCACTCCAAGTAAATCCCAAGTTTGGAAAGGTCCATTTGCCCAAGCATAACCTGTGCGTATGGCATTGTCAATGGCATAAAGATTATCGCTAATCTCCGGTACTCTTTGACTTACATAAGCGAAAAGACTCCCTAAGTGTTTTTGGATAAATTCTCCTGCAGAGCTTTGATCCTGTAGTAGAACTCCGATTTTCGCCTTTGTACCAGATACTTGAGAAGCAGCTTGTAAAACACTTAGATTAGCTCTTTCTAAGGGACGGTATTCTAAGGTGTCTAAATCAAGAGCATATCGAAGGGTTTCTCCCTTGTCATTGATGGTCTTATAATAGAAACCTTTTTTAGTTTTATCTCCTAAGAATTTATTTTTCAATAAAAAGTCTAATACCTTACTGTCCTTTAAGTCGGCAATCATGGTATCATTAGGACAGTTTTGTTTAAGCCCTTTAGTTACATTATATGCAGTGTCTAATCCAACTAAGTCGGCAAGTTTAAAGGTTCCTGTTTTGGGTCTACCTAAGATAGAACCCGTTAGACTATCGGCCTGTTCAATAGTCAGGCCAAGTTCTTGGGCTAATTGCATTACCATTGCCATGGAATATACCCCAATTCTATTTCCGATAAAACCAGGAGTATCCTTACATAATACAGGTGTTTTACCTAAATATAAACTAGCATAGTTTTCAAAGAATTCAATTACTTCTTTATTTGTATTAGGCCCAGGAATAATTTCAAATAACTCTAAATACCTTGGAGGATTAAAAAAGTGAGTTCCACAAAAATGAGCTTGGAAATCCTCACTTCTTCCCTGTGCCATTAAATGGATAGGAATACCAGAGGTATTAGAGGTAATTAATGTACCTGGTTTTCTGTATTTTTCTATTTTTTCAAAAACAGATTGTTTTATATCTAGTCGTTCAACAACTACCTCAATAATCCAATCACAATCCTTTATTAACCCAAGGTCATCTTCCATATTCCCGGTAGTGATTCTTTGGGCAAACTTTTGATCGTAAATAGGAGAGGGTTTAGAACGCAAAGCATTTGCTAAGTGAGTTTGAGCAATACTATCTCTAAAGGCTTTGTCTTGTAGAGTAAGTCCCTTTTTTTGCTGTTCTTCGCTTAGGGAATCCCCGACAATGTCTAAGAGCAATACCTGTAATCCAATATTGGCAAAGTGACAAGCAATAGCTGATCCCATAACTCCAGATCCTATTACAGCAACTTTTTTAATAATTCTTTTCATACTTTATGGTTGGTTTGGTTAATAAATTAATAGCTAAATAAAATTATTCGGATTCAAAAATACCCTTGTCGCTAATGAGCGTATTAATAAGCTCGGCTACTTCAAAAAAATGCTTGATTTTTTCAGGTTCAATTTTTTGACGAATCATTTCATTGAAACGCATTACCTTTTGTTTGGATAATTCTCTTTTCTGTACTCCTAAAGGAGTTAGGCGTATAATAACTCCACGTCCATCATTTGGATTTTTGGACTTTGTAATAAGGCCATGCTCTTCCATTTTTTTTAAGGTTCTAGTAAGGCTTGTTGCTTCCATTCCCATGCTAGGACCTAAAGCTGTAGAGGAGGTTCCCTGTTTATCAATACTCAAAAGGGCAAATGCTAAGGACATACTTGCTCCGTATTTAGAAGCTTCCTCATTATACATTCTAGAAACAGCCCCCCAAGTGGCTCTTAATACATAATCTATTGTTTTATCTTTCATATTGGTTATATGGTCTTAATCAAATATAAAAAAAAAATAGTATGCATGCATACTATTTTCTATTTATTTGTAACTATTTTTATTTTAATTGCTTGGATGATAGATTTTTTGGTACAAATCTTTATACATCTCAAGGATTGGTTTTCTCTTTAATTTTAAAGTAGGGGTAAGCTGACCTGCGTCAATACTCCATACATCTGGTGTTAATTCAAAACGCTTTACTTGTTCCCATTTACCGAATTTCGGATTGATTTGTTCAATTTCTTTAGAAATACGATCAATGACTTGTTGGTTGCTAATTAAATCTTGGTTAGTAGGACCAAGGGGGATTTGTTTGCGTCTAGCCCATTCTCGTACAAATTCAAAATTTGGTTGAATTAAAGCTGCAGGCATTTTCTCTCCCTCTCCAATAACCATGATTTGTTCGATAAATCGAGATTGCTTCATGATGTTTTCTATCATCTGAGGAGCTACATACTTTCCACCAGAGGTTTTGAACATTTCTTTCTTACGATCAGTTATATGTAAAAAGCCCTGTGCATCGATTTCTCCAATATCTCCAGTATGGAAATAACCATCTATAATACTTTCTTGGGTTTTCTCAGGGTCTTTGTAATAGCCAATCATCACATTAGGACCTTTACAAAGGATTTCTCCATCAGGAGCAATCTTTACCTCCACATTGTCAATAGGTTTACCTGTGGTGCCAAATTTAAAACCTCTATTGGTGATCTGTTGTACTGCAATAACAGGTGAGGTTTCTGTTAAACCATATCCTTCTAATACAGCAAAACCAGCAGCGTTAAATACCCTAGCTAATCTTTGTTGTAAAGCAGCACTTCCTGATACAATCACTTTCATATGTCCTCCTAGAGCTTGTTGCCATTTTGAGAAAACTAATTTTCTAGCGATTGCTAATTGAAAATTATACCAAAGTCCTCTATCATAAGGTTCGTATTTAAAACCTACTTCTAAAGCCCAAAAGAAAATCTTTTTAGAAATGCCATGTAAAGCGCTTCCTTTAGTGAAAATCTTATCGTAAACTTTTTCAAGTAGCCTTGGAACAACTGTCATTACATTAGGCTGTACCTCTTGTAAGTTTTCTCCCATTTTATCAATGCTTTCGGCAAAGTAAATAGATACCCCAGAATATTGGTATAAATAAATAATCATTCGCTCGAAAACGTGGCAAATAGGTAAAAAGCTTAAACCTCTATAGTGGTCCTCTCTAGTAAAGGGAACCCTAGGATAACTACCAATGGCATTTTGTAAAATATTGTTATGCGATAACATTACTCCCTTGGGTCTACCTGTGGTACCAGAGGTGTATATTAAAGTAGCCAAATGATCCGGTGTTATGGAATCCATAATACTTTTTACCTGGTCTTGGTTAGATTCATCCTGGCCTAAGGCTAGTAATTCATCAAAATTCTTACATCCCTGTATATTGTCAAAACTATAAATCTCTTTTATATTTGGCAATTGGTCTTTCACAGAAATTAACTTATTGTAAATCTCTATATCCGACACAAAACAATAGGTAGAGTCAGAATGATTTAGAATATATTGGTAATCTTCGGCCGATATAGTAGGGTAGATGGGTACGTTTTGTGCACCAATTTGCAATATCCCAATGTCAAGTATATGCCATTTGGTCTGGTTATTGCTAGAAATCACAGCAATTTTCTCGTCCCTTTGTACACCAAGTCTCAGCAATGCTCTTGAAATGCTATTAGCTTGATTGATGTATTGTTGAGTTGAGGTTTTATTCCATATACCATTTACTTTTGTAACTAAAGAGTCTTCCAGGGGGAAATTTTCTAATTGAAAATACGGAATATCAAAAAGTCTTGTAGGATTTGTCATGTTTATGTAATTAGTTTATGCAAAATATGAAAAATAATCTATATAAACTATAGAGCATTAAAAAATGTATTAGTCTAAAGTTTTAACTAAATTTGTACATTCTAAAAAATAAACCAATCTACATTATGTTATCAAATCGTTACCGATTAAATGAAATGCTTGTATTTTTTTACAGGCTGTTTTTAGCATTTTTCTTCTATTTTGTCGCAAGGGTATTATTTTACCTATATAATGCCGACCTTTTACAAGTAGACTCCATAGGGGAGTTTTTAACCTTAGCTTACCATGGAATTACCTTTGATAGAATGGCTATCTTTTATGTGAATAGTTTATTTATCTTACTTTCTATTCTTCCCTTTTTTGTACAAACCAAAAAAGGTTTCCAGAAATTCTTATTTTGGATTTATTTTATTCCTAATCTTTTGGCTTATGCCACTAACTTTATAGACTTTATTTACTACCGTTTTATCTATGCTAGAACCACTATTGCTGTTTTGGATAGCTTAGAGCACGAAACCAATAAAGTTACTTTATTTTGGAATTTTACCACTGCTTATTATGACGTGTTATTGTGGTTTTTAGGATTGTCTGTATTATGGGTTTTCCTCTATAAAAAAGTGCGATTTACACGTGTAATTAAAGTAGAATACAAAAAATCCTATTGGATTAGTAGTCTTGTTATCTTTGTAGGAGTTATGATAGGATTTGTAGCAGGGGTAAGAGGGGATTTGAAAAAAACTACTCGTCCTTTGAATATAATTGATGCAAATAGGCATGTGCAAAAGCCTGAGCATGCGGATATTGTCCTTAATACACCCTTTGCTATATTACGTACCATAGGTAAGACTAGTTTTAAGAAAGTGGATTACCTTGAGCAAGAGGATTTGCAAAAGCATATTAGCTCTTATAAGCAGTATACTACCAATGAACCAAGTACTCCAAATGTTGTTTTATTTATTTTGGAGAGTTTCTCTAGAGAATATATAGGAGCTTTTAATGAAGATCAAAACATTGAAAATTTTGTAAGTTATACTCCTTTTGTGGATTCTTTGGCTCAAAATAGTTTGATATACCCAAATGCATTTGCCAATGGTTATAAGTCTATTCATGGAATGTCGTCTGTTATTGCAGGTATACCTTCTTTTAAAGACGCTTTTACTTCTTCGCCTTTTCCTAAGCAAAAAATAGAATCACTAGTTTCTACATTACAAAGCAAAGGCTATGATACTTCTTTTTTCCATGGAGCACCTAATGGATCTATGGGCTTTTTAGGGTTTTCTAATATTTTAGGCTTTGATCACTACTATGGGCTAAATGAATTTAATAATCCAAGTGAGTTTGATGGAACATGGGGGATTTGGGATGAACCTTTCTTCCAATATATGGCCGATGAATTATCTGAGAAAAAGCAACCATTCTTTGCTACACTATTCTCCGTTTCTTCTCATGAACCTTTTAATATACCACAAAAGTACCAGGGGAAATTCAATAAAGGAAATCAGCAGATTCACCAAACTATTGGGTATACGGACTTTGCACTTCAAGAATTTTTTAGAAAGAATCAAAATGAGCCTTGGTTTAAAAATACTATTTTCATTATAACAGCAGATCATACCAATCAGGTGGATTATCCGGAGTATTTAAAGCCTGTAAATAGAACTGCTGTGCCTATCTTAATTTATAGTCCAAGTCAAGATTTAAAGGGGGTAGACAAACGTCTAGCTCAGCAAATAGACATCTATCCTACTGTATTGGATTTAATAGGGTACCAAGAAACATTTAGAAGTTGGGGTAGGAGCCTTATTAATGATACCATTGTAGAACCATTTACTATTAATTATAGTTTTAATGAGTATACTTTTCAGCAAGGAGATTACATATGTCGTTTTAACGGTAAAGAAGTAACTGGTTTTTACCACATTGATGACAAAGGTTTAGAAAATAATTTAATTGGACAGAAAAATCCTCAAATGCAAGAACTGGAATTAAATACCAAAGCATTTATTCAAGATTATTTCCAGAAAATTATTGATAAACAATTAGATTAAAAAAAAAGCATCGCTATGTTAGTTAAACAA
Organism: Myroides sp. LJL116; assembly: GCF_054871685.1. Classification (NCBI taxonomy): domain Bacteria; kingdom Pseudomonadati; phylum Bacteroidota; class Flavobacteriia; order Flavobacteriales; family Flavobacteriaceae; genus Myroides; species Myroides sp. LJL116. Next base: position 138,401 of record NZ_JBTXLR010000003.1, on the reverse strand, counting down.
AGCGATGCTTTTTTTTTACTGGAACTTCTAAATATTATTCTCTGATTTTATTATCTATTAAAAGTTGTTCAGCACGCTGAGCATCCTTTTGCTCTACTAGAACATTAACAGCATTATCTGCTGAGACAAAACCTGCTGTAATAGAAGATTCAATATCGTTGCGAATGATATAAGGTATATTGTTTTGCTCTAAAATTTCTTTTACTGCTAAAACCATAATTTCACTACCTGAGTATAATATGACGTGATTCATAATAGATGTTTTTATTTTAATCTAAGATAGATGTTTTTTTTGACTTCCAAAACTTATCTTAAATTAGATGTTAATATTATATACTGTTACTTAGAGCTAGGTTAAATACCCAAGCTAAAGAGTAGACAATAGCAAAATGGGATTAGAACTACTCTAATCCCATTTGTTTTTTTATTCACTATGATTTCTAAAAACTAACTCATTGTTAAAGGCATCTAGTAAGATGATACTGTCGGATTTTACATTCCCAGCTAAAATCTCTTTAGATAATTTATTAAGCACTTCTTTTTGAACTACCCTTTTAACTGGTCTAGCTCCAAATTCAGGCTCATAACCCTTATCGGCTAAGAACTCTTTAGCCTCAATGGTTGCTTCCATAATGATGTTTTGTGACTTTAACATATTTATTACACCTTTTAATTGTAAATCAACTATTTGTAAAATGTTGTCTTTGTTTAAAGGAGTAAACATCACTACCTCATCAATACGGTTTAAGAACTCTGGTCTTACGCTTTGTTTTAAGACATTAAGAACCTCTATTTTAGCTTCTTCTGCAGCTGTTTCAACATCTAGAGTATCTTCGAACTTTTCTTGGATAATATGACTACCTATATTGGAGGTCATAATAATGATAGTGTTTTTAAAATCAGCTAACCTTCCTTTATTATCTGTTAAACGTCCTTCATCTAGTACTTGTAACAGAATATTGAAGGTATCTGGGTGAGCCTTTTCGATCTCATCCAATAGGACCACAGAATATGGTTTTCTTCTTACTGATTCTGTCAATTGTCCACCTTCATCATAACCTACGTATCCCGGAGGCGCTCCAACTAATCTACTTACACTATGGCGCTCGCTATATTCACTCATATCAATACGAGTCATTGCGTTTTCATCGTCAAATAGATAAGAGGCTAGGGCTTTGGCTAATTCGGTTTTCCCCACACCTGTAGTTCCTAAAAATAAGAAGGAACCAATTGGTTTTTTAGGATCTTGTAAACCAGCTCTACTTCTTCGTACCGCATCACTTATGGCTTGAATAGCCTCGTGTTGACCAACTACCTTTTTGTGTAATTCATCCTCTAAATGAAGTAGTTTTTCTCTTTCTCCTTGTAGCATTTTAGTTACAGGAACTCCTGTCCATTTTGCTACAACTTCAGCAATATCCTCACTAGTTACTTCTTCTTTAATTAAAGAGGTACCATTATTACTTTGGTCTAAAGCTTCTTGGGCTTCTACTAGTGCTTCTTGAGAATCTTTGATTTTACCGTAACGCAGCTCGGCTACTTTACCATAATCTCCCTCTCTTTCGGCTTTTTCTGCCTCGGCTTTATACTGTTCAATTTCTTGTTTAATGTTTTGAACGCGGTCTACTACCTCTTTTTCACTTTGCCATTTGGTAAAAAGATCGTTTCTTTCTTCTTTTAAATTAGCAAGTTCTAAGCCAAGAGATTTTAACTTATCTTCATCATCTTCACGCTTAATGGCTTCTATTTCAATTTCCAACTGCATTACCTTTCTGTCTAAAACATCTAGTTCTTCAGGTTTAGAGTTGATTTCCATACGTAATTTAGCTGCAGCCTCATCCATTAAGTCAATGGCTTTGTCTGGTAAATAACGATTGGTAATATATCTTTCCGATAAGTTTACCGCAGCAAGAATCGCCTCATCTTTAATTCTTACTTTATGATGGGCTTCATACTTTTCTTTAATACCTCTTAAAATTGAAATAGCACTCTCTGTATCTGGTTCGTCAACAATTACCTTTTGGAAACGTCTTTCTAGGGCTTTATCTTTTTCAAAATATTTTTGGTATTCATCTAAAGTTGTAGCTCCAATAGAGCGAAGTTCTCCTCTAGCTAAAGCAGGCTTTAAGATATTGGCAGCATCCATTGCTCCATCTCCACCACCAGCACCTACTAGGGTATGTATTTCATCAATAAAAAGAATAATATTTCCCTCTGCTGAGGTAACCTCTTTTACTACTGACTTTAATCTTTCTTCAAATTCACCTTTATATTTAGCCCCAGCAATTAAAGCTCCCATGTCTAAGGCAAAAATCTGTTTGTCTTTTAAGTTTTCTGGAACGTCATGTTGCACAATACGATGTGCTAACCCTTCTGCAATAGCTGTTTTACCAACTCCTGGCTCTCCAATTAACATTGGGTTATTTTTTGTTCTTCTACTTAAGATCTGAAGTACTCGTCTGATTTCTTCATCTCTACCAATAACTGGATCTAACTTTCCTTCATTAGCAAGTTTAGTTAAGTTATTAGCATATTTATTTAATGAATTATAAGTGTCTTCTGCAGAGGCAGAGGTAACTCTTTCTCCATTTCTGATTTCTTGGATGGCTGCTTGTAAATTGCTAAGACTAACTCCTTGATCTTTTAAAATTTGAGCTACTTTACATTTGGATTGGAAAATAGCTAAAATAAGGTGCTCAATAGATACAAATTCATCTTTCATCTCAAGAGCAATAGCTTGAGCTTGATTCATTGTACTGGTAGCTTCCCTAGAAAGAGTAATTTGTCCTCCTGAAACTTTTGGAAAACTTTGTATAGTTGCCTCTAAAACACTTTTAAAGGTTTCTATATTAATGTTTAATTTCTTTAATATAAATGGAGTAACATTCTCATCTACTTCCATTATTGCTTTGAAAATGTGTTCATTCTCAATTTGCTGTTGTCCGAGACCTTGGACAATCACTTGGGCACGTTGTAAGGCCTCTTGTGATTTTATGGTAAAATTATTTAAATTCATTTTCTTGTTTTTTTTGGTTAATAATAGTTATACAAATAATATTCCATAGTTAAATGTAAGACATTTTGTCCATTTTTTATGTTAATTATTTAGTTTAATAAGACATAATGGCTTATTTTAGCTTTTTATTAATGAATTTTATTTAAGAATTGTCATATGAATTGGATTTTTATAAAACACAACCAGCAAATCGATGAGCTTATTTCGTTTTCAGAGCAAAAAGCGGTTATAATCTTTAAAAATTCACCACGTTGCTATATCAGTAAATTTGCTTTAAAAAATTTTGAACGCGTATTTACAAATCCTACCCATACCAATTGTTATATGGTAGATGTAGTGGCTAATAGAGAAGAATCTCAAGGCATAGCTCAAATGTTTGGTATAGAACACGAATCTCCTCAGATTTTAATTATCTATAAAGGAGAAGTAGTATATAATAACTCCCATGAAGGTATAGATCCTGGGCAAGTAGAAAAACTATTACTTAGGATCTAAAAAAAAAACATACAGTAATTGAGTAAGTGCCCAATTACTGTATGTTTTGGTAAGTTATATCTATACTTGAGACAATTCGCTTATTTGTCTTAAAGTCATCGGAGTGTAAAATCTCCATGATTTCATTTGCAAGCAGGGTAGATTTAGACAAATCTTCTTGTACATCACTTTGGTTTGCAGAAATAGTTATTCCATCACAATCTATTTGATTTTTAGCATTAGAACTACTCTCAAAAATCTTGGTTAATCCAACAGCGAAAGAGTTGTCGTTGTAAAACTCTATTTCCTTTATTATAAATTCCTTTTCTTGGGGATTGACCTGCAAAGAAAAGAATACACTTTGAAAATCTTCTTGGTCTTTTTGTTCTAGCACATAGGTAATTAATTCCTTTAGTAAAAGTTCTAATTCTACTTGGCTTTGGGCTGAGGTTAAATCCTTATTACTATAGTGAGCTTTGAGTACTTTACCTTTATTTGTTTGCATTAAGGTAGAGACTTTAGCATCTAGCATTGGTAAATGGGAAAAACTGGGTATTGCACTTAATAGAGTAGCGCATAAAAGTATTTTTTTCATTTTTTTTTGCTTTAAAGGTTGTAGTTACCCTAAATTACAAAAAAAACAAGTATCCTTTACATGTATATAAAAAAAAGAGACTGAAATTAGTCTCTTTTTTTAAAGTTTAAACTAGTAAGTCCATTATTGGAAAACTATATTTTTAAACCTAACAGGTGTTGGCAATTAACGAAGGCTAGTGTTTCTAGCACAACATCCTATCTTTTTAATTTTTTAGATCAGATTGTCTTTATCTAGACTTTCTCCTTTTGTGTTAAGACAAATGTAGGTGGATAAAAGGGTACTTACTGTAACTTAAGTTACATTTCAATACATTATATTAAGTAGTTAATTAGAAATAGTCTAGTATATAGTGCTCATAAGTATACTACTACTACTACTACTACTACTACCTCTTAGAATAGGGAAGTAGTTAGGATATATCCAAATGCACAGGATAAATTAAATATAGCTTTAGTAAGAAAATAAACTTTATGCTAAGTGTAAAAATAATGTCTAGCCAAAGTTAAAACAGAGCTTTATAGTATGGGTTTTTACCCTAAATTAAGAGATCGCAGCTACTTTGGATAGGCAAAGTTTTACAAGCAGTCTTCTTTAAAGGTTTTTATAGATAAGGAATTTGCCAAGGGCAATAGCAACAAATGGACTTTAAAATAATAGTAGCTGATCTTTTTTAAATTAGCTCTATGTAGTTATTATATGTTTAAACACAAAACTAATACAAGGTTTAGGTTTTCTTTAAAGATGATTCTGTTTTTATGATTTTGATTTAAACAATATATATTACTCTTATATATTTGCGAGAATAATGATAAATATATTAATAGTAATTTAAATGTATTTTTTTTTGTTTATATGCTTTAATAAACTATTTTTACTAAGCTATTTAAAAGATTATCTATCATGAAAATTAGATTAAAAAATGTTTTTTTTTCTTTGGGATTAGGTATTATTACATTGAGTTGTAAACAACCTCCTGTTGAGTTAGAGCAGCATATTTTAACTCCCATGTTTGACAAACAAGTCAGTATTGATTCTCTACTTTTACAAACTAAGACAATAATAGATGCGAGTTCCACTAGTGAAACCGATACAATTGCAAAAGCTACTCAGGTAAAATGAGAAGTTTTGAAATTAGTATGTTTATTTTTTGAGAATCTTAAAGATATCGGAATAAAAATAAGCCCCAAAATGTATATTTTATACAGTTTGGGGCTTTTTTTATATAAGTGTTTTAATCTTATTTTTTAAACGGATCACAAGGTAGAAGCATATTGCTTACTTGGCCAAAGCCAACTCTTACTTGATCGTTTTGACAATATCCTTTAAAAGTGATGGTGTCATAATCTTGAATAAAGGTTCTTGTGATTCCACCTTTTAATTCTAAGGGCTTAGTTCCAGCCCAAGTTAATTCTAATAACGAGCCATAACTAGATGGTTCACTCCCTGAAATGGTTCCTGAGCCCATTAAATCTCCAGAATTTATTGGACAACCATTAATGGTATGATGGGCTAATTGCTGGTTCATGGTCCAGTATAAGTATTTGAAATTACTTTGTGCAATTAGGTTATCTTCTTTGTCCTTTGGAGTTAAGTATACTTCTAGGTGAATGTCAAAGGCATTATCTGTACTTTGTTGTAAGTATTCCAAGGGAGTAGGCTCTTGTTTTGGACTAGCTACTCTAAAGGGTTCTAGTGCATCTAAAGTAACTACCCAAGGAGAAATTGCTGTAGCAAAGTTTTTTGATAAGAATGGACCTAAAGGTACATATTCCCATGTTTGAATATCTCTAGCACTCCAATCGTTTAATAAAACCATACCAAAAATATGATCTTGAGCATTATCCACAGTAATGCGTTCTCCAAAATTATTGGCATCAGCAGTAATAAAGGCAGTTTCTAATTCAAAGTCAATTCGCATTGAAGGTCCGAAAACTGGTGTTTTTGCATCTTTGGGTAATGTTTGTCCTATTGGGCGTTTAATATTTACTCCACTTGGAATAACACTTGAACTTCTTCCATGGTATCCCACAGGAATGTGCAACCAATTGGGTAGTAGAGCATTCTCAGGGTCTCTAAACATTCTACCTACGTTAGTGGCGTGTTCTTTACTGGAATAAAAGTCTGTATAATCTCCAATAAACACAGGTAGTTGCATTTCTACTTCATCTATGTTAAAAACAATTGCTTCTCTGTGTTTTGTATTGTTTTGTAAGGTAGGATTGTTAATGTCAAAGATATCTGCAACCGCATTGCGTACTGTTCTCCAAGTTTTTTTTCCACTAGAAATAAAATCGTTCAAAGTGTCTTGTAAAAATACATCATCTGTTAAATCAATGCCTTTAAAGTAACCCAACATCTGTAAGGCACTTAAGTCTATGGCATAATTTCCTATACGAGTACCTATGGTTATTACGTCATCTTTTGTGATAAAAACCCCAAATGGAATATTTTGAATTGAAAAATCACAGTCTTTCGCGTAATTCAACCAAGATTTCCTAGTAGGATCATTTGCGCTAATTATCATAATTTTTTTATTTAGTGTGTTAATACTACCAAATATATAATTAAGCAGGAATATAACAAACGTTTTTTGTACATTTGGTTTTAATTAAAAGAAAAACACATTAAATAATGAGAAAAGACACAGAAATTTTTGAACTTATTCTTGATGAGCAAGATAGACAAATTCATGGTATTGAATTAATCGCATCGGAAAACTTTGTTAGTGATGAGACAATGGAAGCTGCGGGTTCTTGTTTAACTAATAAATATGCTGAGGGGTATCCAAATAAAAGATATTACGGTGGATGTGAAGTAGTAGACGTTGTAGAGCAAATCGCTATTGATCGTGCAAAAGCTTTATTCGGAGCAGAGTACGTAAACGTTCAACCTCACTCAGGTTCACAAGCTAATACAGCTGTTTATGCTACATGCTTAAAACCAGGTGATAAAATTTTAGGTTTTGATTTATCTCACGGAGGACACTTAACACATGGTTCACCAGTAAACTTCTCTGGAAAACTTTACAATCCAGTATTCTACGGAGTAGAGAAAGAAACAGGACTATTAAACTACGATAAAATCCAAGAAATCGCTACTAAAGAGCAACCAAAAATGATTATTGCTGGTGCTTCTGCTTTCTCTAGAGATATCGATTTTAAACGTTTTAGAGAGATTGCTGATAGCGTTGGTGCATTATTAATGGCAGATATTTCTCACCCTGCAGGGCTTATTGCAAAAGGTTTATTAAATGACCCAGTTCCTCACTGTCATATCATTACTACTACTACACATAAAACTTTAAGAGGACCACGTGGAGGAATGATTATGATGGGGAAAGATTTCCCTAACCCATTTGGAATTAAAACTCCTAAAGGAGAAACAAGAATGATGTCTTCTTTATTAGATAGCTCTGTTTTCCCTGGAAACCAAGGAGGACCTTTAATGCATATTATCGCTGCTAAAGCAGTAGCTTTTGGAGAGGCATTAACAGATGAGTTCTTCCATTATACTTTACAAGTTCAAAAGAACGCTAAAGCAATGGCTGAAGCTTTTGTAAAAAGAGGATATGATATTATCTCTGGAGGTACAGATAACCACATGATGTTAATTGACTTAAGAAACAAAGGAATTTCTGGTAAACAAGCAGAAGAGGCTTTAGGACTTGCTGAAATTACAGTGAATAAAAACATGGTTCCTTTTGATGATAAATCTCCATTTGTTACTTCAGGAATCCGTATCGGAACTCCGGCTATTACAACAAGAGGTCTTAAAGAAGAAGATATGGAAGTAATTGTTGAGTTAATCGACAAAGTACTTATGAACAAAGACAATGAAGAAGTTGTAGCTCAAGTAAAAGAACAAATCAACGAAATGATGGCTGAAAAACCAATGTTCGTGATGTAGTATTACACTAGTTTTATACACTTAATAAAATGCAGAAGTAAACTTATTTACTTCTGCATTTTTTATTTCATAAGTTAAGTTGGCCTTAGGTTTAAGCATAGAAATAAAAAAATCATCTAAAAAGGAGTGAAATTGTTATAAATCCTTGGAAAGCCTTGTAAAATGGACGTATAAATTTTAATGGCTTCTCTTTTTTTGATAACTTTACCCTTGTTAATTAGAACAGAAGATGATAAAATATATTTGTTTTTGTATGCTTGTATTGGCTAGTGTTTTTTTTGTGGGCTGTCAGCAAAATAAACTAGAGCAAGAGCAATCTGCTATAGAAACATCCAATAAACCTTCAATTAAGAAGGAGATACCAACCCTTAAAGAGTTTTACTTTGATTCCTATGTAGTTATTGATTACTTTACAATTGAACAAGATAGCATTTTACCCCTTGAGGCATCTGCTGTAGATTTGGATTTTGTAGTAGATCAGTATCTTATAAAAAGCTTGGTCGTAGATCAAAACTATTTAACTATAGTGCGTTCAGACAACCAAAGGGATACCTATATAGTGGAAAGGGTAGGGGATCAGCTATTTATAAGTGATAATGGGCAAAAGAACCTTTTGTGCATTATAAAAGATAATGGGCAGAAAATAGTATTATATACTTCTTTCTTTGATTTGTTTGGACGCCATAAATTAGCAAAGACAAAAGCTTTATTTAGCGAATTCTCTTATGGCATTTTACCAGGAGAGAATTTATTAGAAGAATATAGTTTTTTAGAGCATAAAACAGGAAATCTAACTCATTTTAGCTACCTTTTTATTGCAAAGAAATAAATAGGCATTTTGTAAAACTGATAGTCGGTTAAGTATTATGCTCTTTTATATTATGTAGAGGCCTTATTCAATAATACACTGAAAGTTTACATTGTTTTGACTATCTTGAATCAGATAATGATTAGGATGGTCAAAAGTATTTCTATCAATAGAATAAGGTTCTTTAAACAAGAGCTCCTTATGAAAAATCATATCCACTACTTTAGTGGTATTTAAGGCCATATCATTTTGGTGTAAGGCATTGATGATCCATTCTAGGTATTTAGTGTTAGTAACGTGATCTAACATGTCTAAATCAGAGTACTTTACAGTATCTTTTTGTAGTGATTGTAAATCTTGTTGTTTATTAAATCGGGTAAATTGACCTTCTATGGCTTTTTTATCCGGAAATTTTTCGAAATGTTCATGACCTAATTGCATTACCTCAGGTCTTCTTGTAACTGTATTGATAATCACCCACAACGAACTAGCACTTGCGATAAGTTTATCTTGGGCGTAAACTGCAAAGTTACGAATGGAACGGAAGCCTTCTAAGCGTTCTATCCAGGTATGAATACATATTTGCTCTTGCCAATGAGGTAAGTCTTTGATTTCAAGCCTAAACTTATTTAAAACCCAAGCTTGTTTACTCTTTTGTAAATCCCAATAACTAATTCCCCCCGATACGGCATGATTGGAAGAGGCTATTTGCATTAATCTACAAAGATCAACTAGTTTTATTTGGCCATTAGGTTGACAGTCAAAATAATCAACTGTAAAGTTTTCTATATAAATGGATTCGAAGTTAGCACAAATGGGCATAGTTTTATTTTAGGGATTCTTCAATAGTTGTGAAAATTTGGTTTTTTGGAGTTTGATAATCAAACCAATGTACCTCTGGTGTTCGCTTAAACCAGGTAATTTGACGTTTTGCAAAACGCCTAGTATTGGTTTTAATATCCTCAATTGCTTTATTCAAATCGCATTGTCCCTCAAGAAAATTAAAAATCTCTCTGTATCCCACTGTTTGTAAAGCGTTATTAGACCTGTATTCAAATAAGTCACTGGCTTCTTTTAATAAGCCCTCTTGCATCATTTTATCCACACGTAGATTTATGCGATCATACATAATTTGTCTGTCTGCACTTAAACCAATAATAATAGGGGTGAAGTTTCTCTTACCTTGTTTTTTATTCAAAAAGCTAGAGTAGGGCTGATTAGTCCCCAAACATATCTCTAAAGCGCGTATTACTCTTTGGGGATTATCTAAGGCTACTTTTTGGTAGTGAATAGGATCTAATTGCTTTAGTTTCTCTTGTAAAAAAGGCAAACCTTTGTCTATAAGTTCTTGATTAAGACTTTCTCGGATACTTGGATCTATATCTGGAAAATCATCCAATCCTTCTAGGACAGCATTTACATATAATCCTGATCCTCCAACCATTACTTGAATAGGGTTTTTCTTAAAAAGTACTTCTAAGGTTTCTAAAGCTTCTCTTTCGAAATCACCAACGCTATAGCTTTGATCTATGGATTTGTTTTGAATAAAATGGTGTGGAGCCTGGGATAACTCCTCTGGGCTTGGTACGGCAGTACCAATGCGCATTTCTTTATAAAATTGTCTGCTATCACAGGAAACTATTTCACACTTAAAGTGTTTAGCTATGTCAATTGCTAAAGCAGTTTTACCAATTGCAGTAGGACCAATTACTACAATCAGGTAATTATTATTTTTTGTATACATCTGTTAATTTTTGTCCGCAATTATAGCAATAATTAGCGTCGTCATCATAAATTGTAGTGGTACATGAAGGACAGTTTCTTCTATTTCTTGCATCTAGTCGATTGCGTTTAATATTGGAAAATTCCGCCGTTACTATACCTGTTGGAACAGCAATGATTCCATATCCCATAATCATAATTAAAGAGGCAATCATTTGTCCTTGAATAGTTTGAGGAGCAATATCTCCATACCCAACTGTAGTTAAGGTAACAATACACCAATAGATACTACGAGGAATATTGGTAAAACCATTTTCTTTACCTTCTATTACATACATAAGAGCTCCCAAAATAATAGACATAACAAGTATAAAGTATACAAAAACGATAATTTTTGTTCTACTTGCTTTTATGGCTAGTTTTAAGTGAGACTCTTGTCCTATATAAGGAACAAGATTTAGAATCTGGAATAAACGCAGTAAACGCAACGCTCTTACTACGGTAAGTATTTGTACATCAGCAATGAAAAAGGATAAATACATAGGTAAAATAGAGACAAAGTCTACAATACCGTAAAAACTAAAAATATAATTTAAAGGTTTTTTATTGGAAATAATACGCAAAACATATTCTATGGTAAAAAACACTGTAATTACCCATTCTAGAAACTTCAAAGCGGTGTGATGCTTCATATCCACACTTTGAACCGATTCTAGCATAACTAAGAAAACACTCAAAAGAATAACTCCTAAGAGTGCCACATCAAATAATTTGCCCGCAATAGTATTGGAGCCATAGATGATAATATATATCTTTTGCTTAAGTATATCCCATTTATTTTTCAGTTTCTTTCTCAATCTACCTGGTATTAAAAGCGAATTATTTTGTATCCTATTTTCTTGTTCAAGTAGTTTAGTACGATATTTCTATTGTTTCTATGAAATGAAATTGGCACTAAAATACTTTGTAGTCTTTCCAATGAAGTGATTTGGTAGTTTAAATCGTAGTAGCAATAACCACTTACTTTACCATTTTGTATAATCACGCCACTTTTTTCCTCTAATTTACGACCTTTACTACTAATTAAACAAACTCCTTTATCGATTTGGAAAGGAGCGAGTATTTCTTGGATTTTTTGATTATATTCTACGAAATCCACAGTAAAATCATCGCTGAAATTCTCTGAGGTTACTTTTTTGGATTTCTTTTCATATAAACATTCTGTATAGAAGTCAAATTCTTTCTCAGAAGTTATCTTTTCAATAAATTTCTTAGCCTCTGAACTACTTGTAAATGCCATTACATTTTTCTTTCTTCCATCTGTCTTTTCAATACTAAAATAGAAGTATCCTTTTAAGTTAGTTTTTAAATACAAAGAGTAGGCTAAAACAGTTTTCTTACTATTTTTATTGAAAATGGGCTTATTAATAGCAATTTCTTCTGCTTGTTTTAATAAAGCAATTAATTCATTACCTGTTTTTTCAAAAGTTACGGTGTAAGTAAGTTGTTGGATCTTTTTATCCAAAATAGAGTTATTAGAGAAGTGTTGTTGCACTTTTTTTCTAATGTTTCTACTCTTGCCAATATAGATGATATTACCATTCTCATCGTGTATATAAAAAATACCAACTTGAGTAGGTAGGGTATCAATGATATCTAAAAATTTTGGACTCAATCCACCTTTGATATCCGTTTTTATTAAAGAAGTTAAGATTTGCTTTTGAGCATCTTTAGATAAAAGGAGTTGAAATAACTTTACTGTAGCTAAGGCATCTCCACTTGCTCTATGTCTATCAGCTATAGGAATACCTAAGGAACGCACTAATTTACCTAAAGAATACGAGGGCATATCTGGTAAAAGTTTTTGAGAAAGCTCCACTGTACATAATGTATTTCTTTGGAAATCAAAACCTAAGCGTCTAAACTCTGTTCGAATAACCCTATAGTCAAACTCCGAATTATGTGCTACTATAATACAGCCCTCTGTAATTTCTAGAATTCGCTTAGCTACCTCATAAAACTTAGGAGCCAAACGCAACATAGCATTATTTATTCCCGTTAGTTTCACAACAAAGGGTTGGATGTCGATTTCTGGATTAACCAAGCTAATAAATTGATCAACGACTTTTTCTCCGTCAAATTTATAGATGGCGATTTCTGTAATTCCCTCTTGGTTATATTGACCTCCTGTAGTCTCTATATCTAAAATTGCGTACAATAGTGTAAAATATTAATTAATAATTTCGATTACCAAAAATGCTACTTCCAATGCGTACCATATTGCTACCACATTCTATAGCTAAAGCAAAATCATTACTCATTCCCATAGATAATGTATCTAAACTTATATTGTGTTGGTTAGTATATTGCTCTTTTGTTTGCTCAAAAATGGTATGTAAATTCTCAAATTCTTTGCGCACTTGAGCCGTATCTTGAGTAAAGCTAGCCATACCCATTAACCCTTTAATTTGTATGTTTTCCATTTCTTTGAATTCCTGGGAATCAAGAATTTCAAAAAGCTCTGCTTTATCTAAACCAAATTTAGTGTCTTCACTTGCAATAAACATTTGTAACAAACAAGGTATTACTCTATTGTTTGCCTTGGCTTGTTTGTTGATTTCTTTCAATAAACGAAAGCTATCCACGCCGTGTATCAAACTAACAAAGCTAGCCATGTACTTTACTTTATTTCGCTGCACATGACCAATCATATGCCACTGAATATCTTTGGGTAAGTCCTCGTATTTTTGTGTCATTTCTTGGATTTTATTTTCCCCGAAAATACGTTGACCACCTTGATAAGCTTCTAAAATTAACTCGTTTGGCTTGGTTTTAGAAACTGCAACTAAAGTTACATTTTGTGGTAATTCACTTTTTATTTTATTTAAATTCTCAACAACATTCATCCTTTATATCTTTAAATTTCGTAAATAAATAGACCATTCATGAATTTTGGCTCAATATAGGTACTCTTAGGTGGCATAATCAAATTGTTATCCGCTACTTTTTTGATTTCCTCTACATTGGTAGGGTAAAGCATAAAACCAACTTCATATTCTCCTTGATCAACCACTTCTTTTATTGCAACAATGGATTGATTCCCTGGAACATAATCAATTCTTGCGTCATTTCTTAGATCATCCAAACCTAATATAGGATGAAGTACTTCATCGTATAAGATTTGAGCGTCTAATTGTTGTAGGATATCTTGGGTTTGTTTTACTTCTTTTAAACGCAAAGAATAAAAGTCCCCATCAAGATACATTCCAAATTCCATTTTTTTGGTAGGCTTCCAAAGTTGTTGTTCTTTGTTTACTACAAAAAACTTCTCCTCTAAAAGTGCCAAAAACTCTTCTTTCGTATGATTGTTTAAATCGTGTATAATACGATTAAACTCATAAATTTTTATATTACTTTCTGCAATTAAAAAAGTCATTACAGAGTTTTTTAATCCTTTGCTATTAGTAGGGTCTTGTTGGTGAAGTAAATCAGCCGATGCAAATCGGTGATGTCCATCTGCTATATACATTTGGTTAACTTGTTCGAACTCCTTACATAGCCAGTCAATCTGCTGTTGGTTTTCTACCTTCCAAATAGTATGTCTTTCTCTTGTTACAGTAGTAAAGTCATAAATAGGTAGGTTCTCTTTTTGTTCACTTAGCCAATTATTTACAGATTCTCTATCTGGATACATCATTAATACAGGCTCTGTATTAAATTTTCCAAAGTCTAAATATTCTTTAAATAATTCTACTCTATATTCTAAAGTATCTTCGTGTTTTTTAATGATATCTTCCTTGTAGTCTTCTAAAGAACAACCAGCGATAATTCCCGTAAATTGACAGGATTTTGTTTTTATTTGATATACGTAAAAGATAGGTTTATCTTCTTTTAGTAGAATGCCTTCCTTTTTAAAGTCATTGAGTTTAGCCGAGACCATTTTAAACCTCTTATCACTTGTTACCTTTTGTGGGTTAACATATGCTGGATTTAAAACATGTAAAAAAGAAAAAGGATTAAAATCCAATAGATAGGCTAATTCTACAGCTGAATAATCCTCAAAGGATCTACAGCTAACAAGGCTAACTTTATCTTTTGTAGGGCGTAAACCCTGAAATGGTATTATTTTCGCCATTATTATGGAGTCAAAATCATAAAGACAACTGGCCTAAACCAGTTGTCTTTACTTTATATTATTTTATTTATTACTAAACATTGCTGCAACTTTTTCAGCTTTTTTACTTTCGGAGTAGTCATAAAAACCTTCACCAGATTTAACTCCTAGTTTTCCTGCCATTACCATGTTCACTAATAATGGACAAGGCGCATATTTTGGATTTTTAAATCCATCATACATTACATTTAAAATAGATAGACATACATCTAAACCAATAAAGTCAGCTAATTGTAATGGTCCCATTGGATGAGCCATCCCAAATTTCATTACTGTATCAATTTCTTCTACTCCAGCAACACCATTGTAAAGTGTCTCTATAGCTTCGTTAATCATTGGCATTAAAATGCGGTTGGCTACAAACCCAGGGTAATCGTTTACCTCTGTAGGTGTTTTATCCAAAGCTAATGAAAGATCCATAATAGCTTTAGTTACTTTATCAGAAGTGTTATATCCACGGATAATCTCAACAAGCTTCATAATAGGCACTGGGTTCATAAAATGCATTCCGATTACTCTTTCTGGGTTTTTAACCACAGAAGCGATTTGTGTAATAGAAATAGATGAAGTGTTAGAAGCTAAAATAATATCCTCTGAGCAAACTTGGCTTAATTCCTTAAAAATATTAAGCTTAAGAGCAACATTTTCTGTAGCAGCCTCAATTACTAAGTCAGCGTTAACTACACCGTCTTTAATTTCAGTATAGGTAATAATATTTTCCAAAGTAGCCTTTTTGTCCATTTCTGTGATGGTTCCTTTGGCAATCATACGATCTAGGTTTTTAACTATAGTAGCCATTCCTCTTTCGATCGATTTTTCATTAATATCTATTAATAAAACTGTGTAACCTTTTTGGGCGAAAGTATGAGCGATTCCATTACCCATAGTTCCAGCTCCGATAACTGCAATATTTTTCATTTTTGTTTTTAGTTAGTTAATTTTTTTATTGGTCAAATGCTTCAATTATTTGGTAGGCTAGGCGTAAAGCTTTTGTTCCATCTTGCAAAGTCACTACAGGATCATAGTTTCCTATAATTGCATCGTGGAAAGTTTCTAGCTCGTCTAAAATAGCATTATTTTGTTTTACTTGAGGATTATCGTAATAAATTTGTTTTTTTACCCCTTCTGCATTTTGTAAAATTAAATCAAAGTCTCCAGGTACTTCAGGAGCTTCTTTCATTTTTACAACCTCACAGGTTTTCTCTAAGTAGTCAACAGAGATATAAGCATCTTTTTGGAAAAAGCGTGTTTTTCTCATGTTCTTCATTGAAATACGGGAAGAAGTTACATTAGCCACGCATCCGTTTTCGAATTCAATTCTGGCATTTGCAATATCTGGGGATTCGCTTAAAATAGCTACACCACTAGCGCTCACTTTTTTCACAGGTGATTTTACCACACTTAAGATAGCGTCTAAGTCGTGAATCATTAAATCTAATACCACTGGAACATCTGTTCCTCTTGGATTAAACTCTGCTAGTCTATGTGTCTCAATAAACATTGGATTTTCAATTTTTGACACAATTGCTTGAAAAGCAGGGTTAAACCTTTCTACGTGGCCAACTTGTCCTTTAACGTTGTGCTTTTGGCTAAGAGAAATTAATTCTTCTGCCTCTTCAACTGTAGTAGTAATAGGTTTTTCTAAAAAAACATGTTTTCCAGCCTGAATTGCTTGCTTGGCACAATCAAAGTGGGATAGAGTAGGAGTGACAATGTCCACTACATCTACTGCATTAATTAAGTCTGTAATAGAATCGAACTTTTTATAGCCAAATTCTTGTGCTACTTTATTAGCATTATCTTCAAAAGGGTCATAGAACCCAACTAAATCGTATTTTTCAGATTGGTTAAGCAAACGCAAATGGATCTTACCTAAATGGCCTGCTCCCAATACACCAACTCTAAGCATATAAAATATATTTACAACAAAAATATAACTTATTTATAAATTGGGTTGCTTATAGGGGATAAATATTCAGGCTAAAGTCTTAAAAATGCCAATAAGACCTACATTATAGCCTCTAGGTGGCAAGTTTCTTTTTCTCTTTGAAGTAATTGGATGTTTTAGAGCTGTTGTTTTGTTTTGCAATTGCAACATTTATATATATTACTGTATGGGGCTATGTGTGGTAGTTCGGAACTACAATGCGGGTTTGTATAACATATTATCGCATTTTCTCTAGGAGACCAATAGTGTCCGTAGAGTGGTTTTTATATAGAATTAATTGTGTATTTTTGTGTTTTAACCAATTTTCATGCCAGTGAGGGATACTGTAAAACATCAGGGACTTAGAAATCAATTAGTTCAGCTTCTTGAGCAAAAAGGAATTTATGATCAAGAGGTTTTAAATGCCATAAGAAGGGTGCCACGACATCTTTTTTTAGATTCTAGTTTTGAAAACTTTGCTTATCAAGATAAAGCTTTCCCTATTGGTGCAGATCAAACTATTTCTCAACCCTTTACAGTAGCCTTTCAAAGTCAATTGTTACAAGTTAAGAAGTCGCAGAAAATATTAGAAATTGGCACCGGTAGTGGTTACCAAACTGCTGTATTAGTGGCAATGGGTGCTAATGTATACAGTATTGAGAGGCAACATGAGTTATATCGTAAAACGAGTCAATTATTGCCCTTATTAGGGATTAGACCTAAACTACTTACTTATGCTGATGGGTATAAAGGATTGCCTTCTTATGCGCCTTTTGATTCCATTATTGTCACTGCTGGCGCTCCTAATATACCTCAAGCTCTAATGGGGCAGTTAAAAATAGGAGGTAGGCTTATTATTCCTTTAGGAGAAGATAGTCAAACTATGATTGAATTGGTGCGCAAAAATGAAATAGAGTTTGAAAGATTTGAACACGGGGAGTTCAAATTTGTTCCAATGCTTAAAGATAAAAACTAAAAATTTGCAGTACAGCTGTTGTTTTTCAAGTTCGCAATAGGTAACTATCTATTGCGAATTTTTTTATTGTACTTAAAACAAGAGGTGAGAATCCCCATATAGGTCGTATATAAAAGCAGCCCGCATTTTGCGGGCTGCTTTTATATGAAATGAATCTTTGGATTAAAGAAGGAAGATCTATCTTTAAAAAGCTTTTTTAAGCCTATCTAGATCTCTTTGCGTATCCCTTTCTTTCATCGTTTCTCTCTTGTCGTAGTTTTTCTTTCCTCTACATAAAGCTATTTCAAGTTTAGCTAAACCTCTTTCATTTAAAAAAAGGCGTAAAGGCACAATAGTTAAACCTTTGTTTTGAACGTCTTTTAAAAGCTTCTTTAACTCTTTTTTGTTTAAAAGAAGTTTTCTTTCGGTTTTTGCTTTGTGGTTAAAGTGTCTACTTTGAGCATATTCTTCGATTTGAGTATTGATAGCAAATAATTCGTGTCCTTGAAATTCACAAAAACTCTCTGCTATATTTGCCTTTCCTAAGCGAATAGATTTGATTTCAGTACCTGTTAAAACCATTCCGGCTGTATAGCGATCAATTATTTCGTAATCAAACCTAGCTCTTTTATTTTGTATATTGATGTTCTTCTGCATAAGGTGCAAAATAATTATATTAAAATTCTTTTCTCTAGCAAACAAAAAAAGTTGCTACTACAAAGTAACAACTCTTTTGTTTAATCTTAAAATATATCTTATAAAAAGAAGTACCCTAAAGATACCATCCAAGCATGCGGTTTGGTTTTAGCTTCTTTAGATACGTTTTTAAAGCCTCCATCGTAGCTTACATCCACAGTAAAGCTTAAAATATCTAACCCTAAACCAACTCTATATCCTAAGTTGTCTTTATTGAAATCATCAAATACTCCTGTGATATCTTTTGTCTTAAAGTTGTCCCCAATTGTATTGGTATATACTCCACCTGCAAATCCGCGTAAGTGTAAAGCAGGCAATTTGATAAATCTATATCCAATTAAAAGTGGCACTTCTAGATTCTTCATTGTAGATGTCTCTTGGCTTCTTTCTCCTTGGAATTTAAAATTCTTTTCCGTGTACATTAACTCTGTCTGTAAATAGGTTCTTTTGATATTTACACGCAACATAGCACCAGCTCCCCATCCTGTAGCAGATTTATTATTATAGTCCTTGATAGAAGAGGACATTTCATTAAAGTTGGCACCTGCTTTTATACCAATATGTACTGGAGAAGCGGATTGAGCTAAAATGCTACTTGAGAAAAATAAGGCAACAACTAAAATGAAGCTATAAAGAAAATTCTTTTTCATAATGTGAAAATGTTTAAGTTATAATAATTTTAAAAAGACCATTAGATAACAGTAGAGTAAAAATAATCTAAAAAATAATACAATCTTCTTTTTTAGAAGTATACTTCTGTGGACTTATTGGTGTTTTTTACTTTTGGATTCTTGGATAGATTAGATGCAAAAAGCATACCTGTTTTTAATAAAATAAAAAATAATGCTTAAAAAAAAAGCTTCCTAATAAAATTAGAAAGCTTTTTGTGGGGAGAGCAGGATTCGAACCTGCGAAGGTTTCCCAACGGATTTACAGTCCGTCCTCGTTGGCCGCTTGAGTATCTCCCCAGTACGGCTACCTTTTAAAGTGTATTGTTGTTCTATAAAAAACTAAGTGGGGAGAGCAGGATTCGAACCTGCGAAGGTTTCCCAACGGATTTACAGTCCGTCCTCGTTGGCCGCTTGAGTATCTCCCCATATTGGTTTTTTTATTATACTTAAATTAAACTTCTAAACAATTAGTGGGGAGAGCAGGATTCGAACCTGCGAAGGTTTCCCAACGGATTTACAGTCCGTCCTCGTTGGCCGCTTGAGTATCTCCCCATAGGTATTGTTTAAAATAAAATGCCCTCTTATTAAAAAGAGTAGTGGGGAGAGCAGGATTCGAACCTGCGAAGGTTTCCCAACGGATTTACAGTCCGTCCTCGTTGGCCGCTTGAGTATCTCCCCATGTGGCATTTTATTTAAGTATTGTCAGAATTTTATAGAACATTTTTTGTGGGGAGAGCAGGATTCGAACCTGCGAAGGTTTCCCAACGGATTTACAGTCCGTCCTCGTTGGCCGCTTGAGTATCTCCCCTGAAGCACTCGGCTTGTTTGTTGATTTCAACGGTGCAAATATAGCGCTGTTTATCTAATGTGCAAGGGTTATCTTGATTTTTTTTTAACTTTATTTTCTCCCGTAACACTAACTGTTTGGTTATAATTGCGGTACGGGAGAAATTTTTTTTTAAAATTTATTGATCGTTTGACGGATTGCAACTAAATTCTTCATTAAATCTTCAAAATGGTCTAAGTGTAGCATGTTGGCTCCATCACTTTTTGCATTGGCTGGATCGAAATGTGTCTCTAAGAATAGACCATCTACTCCAACAGCTATACCAGCTTTGGCAATTGTTCCAATTAAATCAGGTCTTCCACCAGTAACTCCTGAACTTTGGTTAGGTTGTTGTAAAGAGTGAGTAATATCTAAAACAGTAGTAGCAAATTCTTGCATCTCTGGAATTCCACGATAGTCTACAATCATATCTTGGTATCCAAACATAGTTCCTCTATCGGTTACCATTACATTTTGGTTATTGCAATCTAGTACTTTTTGCACAGCATGCTTCATACTAGCAGGGCTCATAAATTGTCCTTTTTTAAGGTTTACAATTTTACCTGTATTAGCAGCAGCTACAACTAAATCCGTTTGACGAACTAAAAAGGCTGGAATTTGTAAGATATCTACATATTGTGCTGCCATTTGAGCATCGCTATTCTCGTGTATGTCTGTCACGGTAGGTACGCCGAACTCCTTTCCTACTTTTTGTAGAATTTTAAGTGCTTTCTCATCTCCAATACCAGTGAAGCTGTCAATTCTAGAGCGGTTAGCTTTTTTAAAGGAACCTTTAAAAATAAAAGGGATTTTTAAGTCATCGGTTACTTGTACCAATTTTTCACAAATACGCATTGCCATTTCTTCTGATTCTATGGCACATGGTCCAGCTAATAAGAAAAAATTATCTGCCTCTGTATTTTTTATTAAGGGAATGTTATTAATATTCATATGTCAATCTATTTTTTGTTTCTTTTTTTGTTCTTTTTTACTTTAACTACTTCTGGTTTTTTAGAAGCAGAGTTTTGAAGGCTTGCCGAATCCTTTGTTTGGATGAAGTAAGAAATAATAGCAACAATAACTACACCAAAAGATAAATTATTGGTTACTCCATTTCTTAAGAATAAATCAAAGGAAGAGTTTTTTATGGTTTCCTCTAAAGGCATGTTAGTTTGACTTTGTAAAGCCGTACGTAAAGTCGACATAAAATCAGGGGTCACCTGATTAAATGTAATGTATTGTATGATTGGAAAGAAGAATGTAATCATTATACACATTACAAGCCCACTAAAGAATGCTTTTTGCCAAGTAATTACTCCTTGATAGTACTCGTATTTCTTTTGTCGGATACCTAAATAATAAATTAGGATCAAGACTAGATTAAATAATACATCAAAACCAACCACGTAACGTATCTTATCTTCGTGGTGAAAGCCCATGTATTTCACTATAAACATCCATATTAAAGCCGATAGAGTTGCTATGGCTGCCCATTTGAATTCAATAGAGTATTTCCTCATTATATTGTATTATAAATAATAGTCAAAAGTAAAGGTTTTATTTTAGAAGTTAAAATATACTTTATTTTGATTTTTTTTCTTAAATTTAGTTCTACAGATATATTCTGTGCAAAAAATTCAACCTAAAATTCAGTAATTTTTAAAACTCACACTCAAAAATTATTTATTATGAAAAAATTAGTTTTGATAAGGCATGCTAAATCTTCTTGGGATACCATTATGATTGACAAAGAGCGCCCATTATCTAAAAGGGGAATTATGGATGCTCATAAAGTCTCAACTATTTTAAACGATCAATTACCTGATAAATATATTATTTGGTCTAGTATTGCAAAAAGAGCTACAGAAACAGCCGTGATTTTCGGACAAAACATGGACTTAAATTTAGAATGTATTATTTTAAAGCCGGAAATATATACTTTTGAGTCTAAGGTCTTGGAAAAAGCAATCAAAAGTTGCCCAAATAGCCATGATACGCTAATTCTTTTCGGACATAATAACGCTATAACGAAATTTGTTAATAAATTTGGTAACCTATTTTATAATAATATTCCAACTTGTGGTGTTGTAATTATAGATTTCGATACCGATAACTGGGAAGACATAGAAAATGGGACTATAGAATTAACCATATTTCCAAGAGATATAAATAATAATGAGCAACAAAACACCTAAGTTTACATATATAGATAGAGAAAAAAGCTGGCTGTCTTTCAATGAAAGGGTTCTGCAGGAAGCTGCCGATTCTACGGTTCCTTTATTAGAACGTTTGCGTTTTATTGGTATTTTTTCCAATAATTTAGATGAATTTTTTAGGGTTCGTTATGCCACCATTCGTCGAATGACATTAAGTGGGGAAAGCAATAGACGTTTAGGTAGTGGTATGGTGGTTATTGACCTATTATCCGATATCACTAAAAGGGTAATCGAATTGCAAAATGAGAGCTTGCGTATTTTACATGAAGTAGAATCAAAATTAGAGCAGGAAAACATCTTCATTGTCAATGAGAAAGAAATAAATGAGGAACAACAGGCATTTGTCAAGGATTTCTTCTTGCATGTGGTGTCTCCTGATTTAGTGACAATTATACTGAGTAACCTAGCTGAATTCCCTCTTTTAAGGGATACACACGGTTATTTAGTGGTTAAATTACTTTTAGATAAGAATTTGGTAAAAAAGCATGCTACAGGTAAAAATAAGAAACTTCTTCCACCTATTATGTATGCGATTATCGAAATACCAAATACCATTAATCGCTTTGTCGAATTACCAGGTAAAGAGGGCAAGAAGTATATCATAATGCTAGATGATATTATTCGTTTTAATTTAGATTCTATCTTTAATATTTTCGATTATAAAGCTGAAGCAGCTCATATGCTTAAAGTAACAAGGGATGCCGAGTTAGATTTTGACACCGATTTACACAAGAGTTTTATAGAGAAAATTTCTAGTGGAGTAAAAGATAGAAGAGAAGGATCTGTAGTTCGCTTTGTATATGATACAGAGATGGAATTAGATACGCTTCGTTTTTTATTGGAAAATATTGAGATTGAATTAAACGACAGTATTATTCCAGGCGGTAGATACCACAATAGAAGGGACTATATGAAGTTCCCTAATATGGGTAGAAGTGATCTTGTTTATCCTGCTTTAGTTCCTTTAGCAGTTCCTGGTTTGAGTTTAGAAGATAGTATCTTGCAGCAATTGCAAAAGAAAGACTATTTAGTTTCTACTCCTTATCAAAGTTTTGCTTATTTGGTTCGTTTTTTACGTGAAGCTGCGTTAGATCCGCAAGTATTATCTATAAAAATAACCTTATATCGACTTGCGAAAAACTCCCAAATTATTAGTTCTTTAATTAATGCAGTTAAAAACGGAAAGAAAGTTATCGCACAAATCGAATTACAAGCTAGATTTGACGAGGCCAGTAATATTTATTATTCTGAATTAATGCAAAGTGAAGGTGTGCAGTTAATTTTTGGAGTAAAGGGTCTAAAGGTACACAGTAAAATTTGCGTTATAGAGCGATTAGAGCATAAGAAGGTAAAAAGGTATGGTTTCATATCTACAGGAAACTTCAATGAAAGTACCGCTAAGGTGTATACCGATGTAACCCTATTAACGGCCGATAGTGGTATATTAAAAGATGTCTCTAAGGTTTTTGACTTTTTACAGGTGAATTATAGAGTATTGAAATATAAGCATTTACTAGTTTCACCTCATTATACAAGAAAGAGTTTTAATAAATTAATAGATAGGGAAATTTTACATGCCAATCAAGGTAAGCAAGCATATATTCGATTGAAAATGAATAGCTTGTCCGACCTTAAATTAATTGATAAGTTATATCAAGCTAGTAATGCAGGTGTGAAAGTTCAATTAATTGTACGAGGAATTTGTTCCTTAATTCCCGGTGTAGTGGGAATGAGTGAAAATATCGAAGTAATCAGCATTGTAGATAGGTTTTTAGAACATTCTCGTATCTATATTTTTGGAAATCAAGGCAATCCAGATATTTTTATATCATCGGCCGATTTTATGACTAGAAATCTAGATGAAAGAGTGGAGGTTACCTGTCCAATTTACGATCCTGAGATTAGGCAAGAACTAATAGATACCTTCAATATAGGATGGAACGGTAACTATAAAACCCGAATGATTACTCAAGAGAGTTCTAATTGTTATCGTCCAATAAAAGGAAAGGAAATATTTCATTCTCAAAAAGAAATGTATAACTACTACAAGGACAAATTGTCCAATAATAAATAATATGCTTAAAATAAGAAAGTTTGCAGCCATTGATATAGGCTCCAACGCCATGCGTTTACTTATCGTAAATATTATAGAAGAGAAAGGCAAACCAACTCTTTTTAATAAAAGCTCGCTAGTTAGGGTACCTATTCGTTTAGGACAAGATGCCTTTACTAAAGGAGTGATAAGTGAAGAATCAAAAACGCGTATGACAGATGCCATGAAAGCCTTTTATTTACTAATGAAGGTAAATAAAGTAGAAAGGTTTATGGCTTGTGCTACTAGTGCAATGAGAGAATCGGAAAATGGACAGGAAATCGTTGACCACATTTACAAAGAATCCAACATTAGAATTAGTGTAATCGATGGTAAAAAAGAAGCCATGATTATTGCTGCCTCCGATTTAAAGTATTTTATAAACAGTGATAAACCAGTTATGTATGTGGATGTAGGTGGGGGAAGTACAGAATTAACCCTATTTAATCACGGCCAATTAGTAGCATCTGAGTCTTTTACTAATGGTACAGTACGACTTATTAATGATATGGTAACCCATCAAGTATGGATGGATATGGAAAAGTGGATCAAAGATCAAGTAAAAGATCTAGAGCAAATCACTGTTGTGGGTTCAGGTGGTAACATCAATAAGATATTTAAGCTATCTGGAAAACTACAGCAAAAACCACTTACTTATAGTTATTTAAATCAACAATTTAATCTCCTTGGAGAGATGTCTTATGAGCAAAGGATTGCTAATTTGGGTCTTAACCCGGATAGAGCCGATGTTATTATACCTGCTTTAAGAATTTACAGAAATGCGATGAAATGGAGTGGAGCCAAACATATTTACGTTCCAAAAATTGGAGTTTCTGATGGTATAGTTAAGGCAATTTATTACGATCAAATTGCCTTAAATTATCAGGAAATGGAGTATTAGAATTTCTCTATAGCTCCAAGACCAAATAGAGCAAAATCATATCGAACTGGATCTAATGGGTCCAGTTCTCTTAATGCAGCATCTAATTCACTTAAGGCTTTTGCATCGTTTACTTTTCGATGTAATAAACCAAGTTTACGCGCTACATTTCCAGAATGTACATCTAAGGGACAGGAAAGATTAGCAGGTGATATACTTTGCCATAAGCCAAAATCTACCCCGTTATTATCGGTTCGAACCATCCATCTTAAAAACATATTGATGCGTTTAGCAGCAGAATTTTTCATTGGATCAGAAATGTGTTTTTGCGTTCTAGGCAAATGTTCGATTTCAAAAAAGATCTTCTTAAATTCAGAAATACTAAGTTGAAGATCCTCTGGATGTTGACTAAATACACCTTCTAATCCGCCTTTAGTAGTATAGATGTGTTGCAAGGCTCTAAAGAAAGTTTTTAAGTCTTCTTTATTAAAAGTCCTGTGAACAAAATCGGGTACATCCTCAAGATTTTCCTTTGTATGGCTCATTATAAAGTCATAAGGAGAGTTGCCCATAATATCCATTATTCTTTGGGCATTTTTAATAATCATTTTACGATTACCCCAAGCTATGGTCGCACTTAAAAACCCTGCTATCTCAATATCTTCCTTTAAGGTAAATCCATGGGCAATACCAATGGGATCATCTTGTATGAAATCAGGAGTATTAAAAAGCTCCGCTTTTTGATCTAAAAAATCTTTTAACTCTAGTTTTGTCATTCGTACTTGTTTACACTAATAATTTACCATCTTTCATTACTAATTTGCGATCAGCCATATTAGCTAATTGCTCATTGTGAGTGACAATAACAAAGGTTTGCCCAAGTTTATCTCTTAATTGGAAAAATAACTCATGTAGATTTTGTGCAGTAGTAGTATCTAAATTTCCAGAAGGCTCATCTGCAAAAATAACCTCAGGTTTATTGATTAGGGCTCTTGCAACTGCTACTCTTTGCTGCTCACCTCCAGATAATTCAGAAGGAAAGTGGTTTTTTCGGTGTGTTAAGGATAGAAAACTTAATAGTTCTTTGGCATCTTTAACCACTTCACTTTGAGATTTACCTGCAATTAATCCAGGTAAACAAACATTCTCAAGGGCGGTAAATTCAGGTAATAACTGATGAAATTGAAAAATAAATCCTAAGTTTAAGTTTCTAAATTTAGAGAGTTCTTTATCATTTAACTGTAATACATCCACATTGTTTATTGTTAAGGAACTGTTTGTTTCCCTTTCAGGACGGTCCAAAGTTCCTAGAATTTGAAGCAAAGTAGTTTTTCCAGCTCCACTTGCCCCAACTATGGAAACAACTTCACCTTTTTTAATATGTAAATCAACTCCTTTTAGAACTTCTAAATCCTGGTATTTTTTATGAATATTTACTGCTTTTATCATTTGTAATTTCCGTTTATTATCACAAAGAAACGATTTTAATATTGATAAAAGACCTTATTGGTAAACTATTTATCTATTAAAATGAGTAACTTTACCTAGTATATAAATTTAACCTAGAACTTTAAAATCAATGAATACAGATAATTTACAAACTGCTATTTTCGCAGGAGGATGCTTTTGGTGTACAGAAGCTATTTTTAAGCATTTAAAAGGAGTATATGAGATTCTACCTGGGTATACTGCAGGAAGTATCGCTAATCCAACCTACGAGCAAGTGTGTCAGGGAGATACTGGGCATGCTGAGGCAGTAGAGATCAAATATAATCCAAGTGAAATAAATTATACCCAATTATTGGAAGTGTTTTTTGCCACTCATAATCCAACTACTTTAAATAGACAAGGAGAAGATATAGGTACCCAATACAGAAGTGAGATATTTTATACCACAGAGGAACAAAAGAAGATTGCCAAGGAATATATTTCTATTTTAGAACAGGAAAAAGTTTTCCCTGATCCTATTGTCACAAAATTAAGTCCTGCATCTGTTTTTTACGTTGCAGAAGATTACCATAAAAATTACTTTGAATTAAAAGGGGGAGAGAATCCATATTGCCAGATGGTAGTTAAACCTAAAATAGAAAAATTCTTAGTTAAATATGCTTCAAAATTAAAATAGAAAGGGATGATTGGCCCAAATAGAATAAAATATAGACAACTTTTTTTTAGTGTCGTACTAGATTTAATAGGATACTTAAGCTATAGCATACCAGCTTTAGGAGAGTTTTCCGATCTTATTTGGGCGCCTATTTCTTCCTATTTACTAGCTAGAATGTATCCTGGTAAGGTAGGGAAGGTGGGGGCTATAGTTAACTTTATAGAAGAGATAAGCCCAGGATTGGATCTTATCCCAACTTTTACTCTTACTTGGATTTACACATATGTTTATAAAAAATAAATAAACTTGTATTATTCATAAATTTATCTTAAATTTAGTAGACTTCTTCTATAGCATATGGGAGAGATTTCGTTAGTACTATAACCCTAAATTTAAATATTTTGTTTATGAGAAAAATTCTAACACTATTAATCGCCTCTTTAGCCTTGCTAGGATGTAAAGATAATAAGAACAGTAAAATTTTAGGAGATCAAAAGGCTGGAGAGTCTTTAACAGGATGGTACTATTACCATTTAAGTAAAAGTCAATTTGATTCTATTCCTAGTTTACTAAGCGCGGATGATTTTAACGAACAACAGAAAAATCAGCTTGTGAGCGCTATTAAAGACCGACAAGATCAAAATGGACCTATTAAGTCTTTTAATTTAAAGAAATGGGACCAAACCGACAGTAATAAAAAAGAGAAAACTAAAGATTTCGTTTTCGAATATGAAGTAAATTACGAGAAGAAAAGTGTTGTTGAAAAGATTTACCTAGAAAAGAAAGGTAACATCTTAAAAATTTCTTCCATAGACTTTGATTAATGTAATATATAATTGTTTTTTAGGGTTAATAGAAATATCTATTAACCCTTTTTTTTTATTGTAAAAATTCAGAAATACACTCTTGCATCTGCTCTACAGAAGCTACATGTACATCTGGATGAGCCTTTAGCCAAAGTGCATTACTTTGTACTAAATCTGTCTCAAAGCTTTTGAAAGAATCATCATTAAGTAAGGCTATTACTTCCTTGTCGCTTTGGTATGGTTTTTCTAAAAACTTAGCAAGTTTGATTTTGCTAAAAGCTTTTATTCTTCTTTGCTGTTTTTCAAAATAATCTAAATATTCACTATTCTGCATGGCAACAAGTCCACTGTGAATAATCTCTATTAAATCTTGATCCCATTTTGTTTGATGTACAAAACTTGCTAAACCTTCATTTTGTAAGATAGTGTAAAAGAAGTCTACGCAATAACTAGCAAAAGCATCTGGATGTAGCTCGTTGTCATCTACTTGGTTTTCACGTAAGAAATTAATGACAGAAATATTTGAAGCAACAGTATCCTTACTTTGTCCATTGAAGCCATTTTCAGATAGTAAGATATAGGGAAATTCTCTCATGATTTAAGTATTAAAAAAGGCTATTCTTTTTTAAAAAAATAGCCTTGGTTATTAAGATTTTTGTTCTTTATTAAAGTATACTAAGTAATAATACATTTGCTTTTCTTCATCCCAACCTTTTTCAACAAATTTGTCTGCACTATCAGGATTGATAAAATCTAGTTTAATTTGAATATTAGTATCCAAGTTAATAACATTTTTGATCTTTTTTCTTGCATCAGAAACTGCATTATTAGCAATAGGGAAGGAGGTGGTATCTTCAATAGAGTATTTCTCTCCTTTGTCTACTTTATAGTTTTTAAACTCGCTAATTAAGTCAGGATTGTCAATTACTTCGTTTAAGAAATTAGTTTCTTCAAACTCGTCATTTTTTGCAAAGTAGTTTACAGAACGATTCATAAACATTACTTCTTCTTTCTTGTCCTCTGCAGGTAAAACTACTTCTTTAGCAAAGTCTTGACAGAATTTCAAGTACTTCTTTGTCATAAAGGCCTCATCTTGGAAGATATCCACAGATAGGAAGTGTTCTAACCAATAACGAGCATCGTATTTGTTGCTATCTACGGTTAGAATTTTATAACCTTCTTCTTTTTTGTAATTAAAGATGATACATCCTTTATCTAACTTATTTAAGTTAATCCCTTGTTGTAGGATCATTTCTAAGTTAGTGCTGTTTTCTTGAAATTGTAAAAAGTCTGTTTTGATTTCACTTTTAAATACCCCAATAGCATCAACAACATTATTATCAATGGATACATTTGTAAAGTAACAAACGTAAACCTCTCCATTTTTAATGTGTGGATGGTTAGATTGCTCAAATAAATGCTTAGTGATCTTTTTTGAAACTTCATGCATATTCTCAGTAGATGGAGCATTAAATACTTGCTCTACTAAATTGTGCATTTCGTTAAACTCTAAATCAACATCATGAGCAAATTGGTAGTAATTCTCTTCCTTCTCACGAAATGGTTTGAAGAAATACTCTTTTAATAAAGGAGCAATTTCATCATTTAATTTGTAAGGATCCTGTGATAGGAAGTAGGCTTCATTTCTACTTTTATTACCTACACGGTGGATAGAAAGGGTTTCAATATGGGCATTAAATAAATTAATCATAGCAATACTCGTAAAAATAAGGCCAAGGCCTTTTATGAATTAAAATTATTGAATTTCAACTATTAGTTCCAGTTATCTTCTGGATAGTCAAAATCTTCAAAACTATCATCTCCATCAAAGATATCATAATCATCTGAATCTAAGTCATCTTCATAGTCTCCATAGATATCATCAGAAGACATAGGGTCTGTTGTAAAGTTTTTAGCTGGCATGGAATCTGGTAATTCTCCATGAGAGAAAAGTAAATCTGGATATACTCCCGATGGCTCCTCTTGCTCAATAGCTCCTAATTCTACAAAGAAAGTCCACATGTTCATAAAATCATATACATAGATGATTTTAGTTTGTTCTTTGTCTAAAACTTGGTTAATCTTAGTGGAAGCCATAGATAAAGAAGCATCATCATCTCCCATGTCAAATAGGGAAATTTCCTGATCAGCTTGTTCCCACTGGTCATCACAAAGGTAGAAAGACGCTGCTTCCATACCATCAAATCCAAATGCATTAACAATAGCATTGTGAAAATCTTCTAATGTATCCTCTTCTAAAATTGCTATATCTCTAAAGATATCTTCTTCTGTATCAAGGATTACTCTGAATTTATATACCATATTATTGTCTCGATTAAACCGCAAATTTAAACTTATTATTTGTTTAAAGACAATATTTACAGTGGTTTTTATGGGCTTTTTTATTTAGTGGTTTAAAAGGATTGAGCATCAGTTTTTTAAGGCTTTTTTTTGTCAGTCAAATCCTTAAAATATAACTAGATGCTGGTCTGTTTTTATACAGACTAATTTTGTTTGTCAAGGTAGTATAATGTACATTGCATCGATTTGTTATAGCTTAGTTAAAGTATAATGTTGGATTTATTTTTCATTTTGTGTTATGTCCTTATTTTTAAGGTAAGTAGGGATTTTTGTTGGATAGTCAAGTGGTGATAATAGTGTTAAGTATAACTAAAAAAGGCAAAAAGTACAATTGGGTATGCTTATTCGACAATTGGGTACTTCCTTTTTTTTTGACAACTAAAAACGATGCAAATTTGTACTAATCAAAATCCAACTATTATGAAAATTATCCTAATTATAGCAATTAACTTATGTGAACTAGGCTTTACATTAGTGGAACAGATTTGGAACGTCCCAAATATCGAATTGACACAAAGTATACTTAACAAAGAAAATATAGATCAGAACCATGAACAGCAACATGAAAACCAAAACGCTAATAGTTAATCTATTGATTATCATGCTAATTCTTTATATCTTTTTTAAGAAGATATTAAAATTAGTAGACTTAAACCTATTTTTATTTTTTGGATACATTAGCTATTACATTTGTATTTTGTTAACTGTAAACCTATTAGTGGCTAAAAAATATAAGCAAGAGGTTGTACAATATATCCAAAAAGATAGGACAAATATTGTTTTGGCAACTCTAGTAATTAGCTTAGCTAATTTTTTTCTAATATTTATTCTCTCTAGTTTTCTAAAGCTTTTTGATTTATATGTTTTCGGGTATGCAAGCTGGAATAATGTTGGGAATAATTTTTTCGGACCTATTTTCAACTTTAGCTTCTCTTTGTCTTTGCTTTATGCTTTATACATTTATGTGAGTTTGAACAATCTATCGAGTATACAAAAGGTAGAAAAGCAAAAAGAAATAGTTGTTAATGTATCTGCTCAATATGAGAGCCTTAAAAACCAGCTAGATCCGCACTTTTTATTTAATAGCCTAAATGTATTAAGCTCTCTTATAGAGGAGGATCAAGATAAGGCAGTGGAATTCACTCATTCTCTATCAAAGACTTATCGTTATATATTAGAACAAAAGGATAAGGATTTGGTTCCTTTAGAACAAGAATTGGAGTTTGCTAAAGTCTATATTGATCTATTGCAAATGAGGTTTGAAGACACCCTTATTTTTGAATTGCCGCAAAACATTGAACAACAAGGAGCTAAAGTTGTGCCTTTATCTTTACAATTACTTTTAGAAAATGCCATTAAGCATAATAAAGCTACAGAACAAGAGCCTATTACTATCCGTATAATGGAAAAGAGTAATGGTTATTTAGTGGTGGAGAACAATCTAAATAAGAAGAAAATTCTAGAGCAAAGACAAGGAATAGGATTAGATAATATTAAAAGAAGATATAGTTATTTAAGTTCTAAACCCGTGAAGGTAGAGCAAAACGAGGAGTTCTTCACTGTGAGTATTCCAATTTTAACTAAAGTCTATGAGCAAATGAAAATTATTGATCAAGAAAAAACCGAACCAGAATTAATTCTAGAAGCAAAGAAAAAGGTTGAAAAGATAAAGGCATTTTACAGTCATCTAACTGTGTTTATTATGACAAACTTGTTCTTAGTAGGATTAAACCTATTAACTTCTCCTGAATTTTTATGGAGCTTGATAGTTATGTTCTTTTGGGCTATTATTCTTGTGGCTCAGTTTATGAAAGTCAATAATTATTCTTTCTTTTTAGGTGATAACTGGGAGGAGAAGCAAATCGATCAATACATTAAAGAGAACCAAAGCAAAGGTAATAAAGAGTAAAATTAGTATGTCATGCAAATAAAACGAATTGTAATAATTGAAGATGAGAAGCCAGCTGCTCGATCCTTAGATAGAAAGCTAAAGGCTATGGGGTATCAAGTAGATACGTATTTATCCACTGTAGAGGAATCTATCGACTATTTTACTAATAATACCCATCCTGACTTAATTTTTTTAGATATTCAATTAAGTGATGGATTATCCTTTGAGATTTTTGAACACGTACATGTCAATAGCGCTATCATTTTTACTACTGCTTATGATCAGTATGCTTTAAAAGCTTTTAAATTAAATAGTATTGACTATTTACTTAAACCAATCGGGCAAAGTGAACTTAGTTTTGCTTTGAATAAATTTATATCTAATTCCTCTCCTATATTAGACTTAAGTGAGCAATTACAAGTCTTCCAACAATTAATGAATAAAGCAGGAGGTTCATCGTACAAAGAAAGGTTCTCGGTTAAAATAGGCCAACAGATCAAAGTTGTCGAATTAGAGCAGATAAGTTGTTTTTTTAGTGAAAATAAAGCTACCTATATTAAAACTGTAGAGGGAAGAGACTATCTTTTAGATCAGTCACTAGAAGTGGTGGAAAAAAACCTGGATCCCAAAAGTTTTTTCCGAATCAATCGTAAATATATCGTCAACATAAAGAGTATTTCCGATATATATAGTTATTCTAATTCTCGTTTAAAAATAAATTTGCAGCACTTTCAAAGTGAGGACCTCGTGGTAAGTAGGGAGAAAGTAAGTGATTTTAAACTTTGGTTAGAATAAAAATTAGCAATAGATTAGTTAAGTTAACGTAAAAGAGCAGTTGTTTGTCTATAAAACTTCTGCTCTTTAGCTGTTTTTAAGGATATTATTAGAAAATGAATTTCTTTTTATTAAAGAGTAGGTGAATGTTTTGTGAAAAAACGATGAAATTATTTTTAATTCATTATTTTAGCTAATTAAAATGTTTTTAAAACTACACTATTACTAAAGTCTAATAGGGTAGTTTTAGAAAAAGATTAAAATGTTTTTAATAAACTAAACAAAAAAACAAATGAAAAAAGTTAGTATTTTATTAATCTCTTGTATTGCACTTTTTAGCTGTTCTAAAAGTAATACTATAGAGATAAAATCCTCAGATGATTCTTTAAATGACAAAAAGATTGAGGTTATTACTATGGTAGAAGGAACACCTGAACCAGTAGTAGTTGCAAGTGGAGTAGTAAAAGATGGAAAATTGAGCATCGAGAATCCATTTACAGATATTGAAGAGGCTTACTTAAGAGTAGAAAACCAACAAAATATTGGAGTATTCTTTATTGGGGAACCGGGGCAAATCACTATATCAATGAATCCTGCTGATCCAAAACTTAACGTTGTTGGGGGGACAAAAAGTAATACCCAAGTACAAGATTTTCAAAATGCTGTAAATCCAAAAGTGGAGGCAATAATGAACTTTAGTACTGAAAATGGAATGAAGCTGATGACTTTGTCACAAAGTGAAGATCCAAGTGCTATGCAAGAATTACAGGAGTTAGATAAACAACAAAATCAGTTAATGGAAGATATGAATTCTACTATTACAGATTTTAAAGCTAATAATCCGCAGTCTCCTATTACAATGATCTTACTTGCTCAAGATGCTAGTGATCCTTCTAAAGACATCGATGCTACATTAGAAACATTTAATGCTTTCCCTGAAAATATTAAAAGCTCTAAAGTAGGTCAAAAAACAAAGAAAATATTAGATCAAGCTAAAGAAAAATCTTCAAAAGGATTACAAGTAGGTCAAAAGTTACCAAACTTTAAAGCTCAAACTCCAACAGGAGAAGAAATTACTCTAGAGCAGTTTACTAATGGTAAAAAATTAATATTGGTAGATGTTTGGGCTGCTTGGTGTGGACCTTGTCGTCAAGAGAATCCTAATGTAGTAAGAACTTACAACCAATTTAAAGACCAAGGTTTTGATATCATAGGATATTCATTAGATAAAACACAAGATGCATGGTTAAATGCTATTGAGAAAGATCAATTAACATGGACACAAGTTTCTAACCTTTTATTCTGGGAAGATCCAATTGTTGCAGATTACGGAATTGAGGGAATCCCTGCTAATTACTTAATCGATGGAAACGGAGTGATTATTGCTCAGAACCTTAGAGGACCAGCGTTAGCTGAAAAAGTACAAGAAGTATTAAATCAATAATATATAAGAAAAGTTCTACATAACGTAGAACTTTTTTTTATTCTGTAATTATCGTTTTAAAAAAAGAAACCGCAAAAAGAATATTCTTTTTGCGGTTTTTATTTATAAAAAACAATACATGTGGAAATACAATAATTAGAAATTCGGCTGTAAGCTATACTTCTTATAGAAAGTATCAATAACTTCTACAACTTCGTCTGCTGAATCTACGATTTTAATTAAATCTAAGTCTTTCTCTGAGATATTATTGTGTCCGTGCAATAAAGTAGTTTTGATCCAGTCCATTAAACCACTCCAAAATTCTGTACCAACTAAGATAATTGGAAATTTGGCAATTTTCTTGGTCTGAATTAAGGTAATAGCCTCAAAAAGTTCGTCAAGAGTTCCAAATCCTCCAGGCATTACAACAAAACCTTGAGAGTATTTAACAAACATTACTTTTCTTACGAAAAAGTAGTCAAACTCTAAGTTTTTATCAGCGTCAATATAAGGGTTAAAGTGCTGTTCAAATGGAAGGTCAATATTTAAACCCACCGAGACACCTTGTCCTAAATGAGCTCCTTTATTTCCTGCCTCCATAATACCAGGTCCTCCACCGGTAATAACACCATAACCTGCTTTGCTTATTTTATATGCTATCTCTTCAGTTAATTTATAGTATGGATCATCTGTTTTTGTTCTTGCTGAACCAAAAATAGAAACACAAGGACCTAAACGTCCTATTTTCTCGTATCCATTAACAAACTCAGACATTATTTTAAAAATAGCCCAAGAATCATTTATTTTAATTTCTGCCCAGGTTTTTTGTTTGAATTTTTCTTTAATCTTCGCATCGTCATTTTCAAAAGTTTCTTTCATAATTTAATTCTTTTTTAATTCCTTTTCAAGAAAATACCCTGTAAAGCTATCTTTATTTTTGATGATTTGCTCCGGTGTTCCACTAGCTACGATTTGTCCGCCATTTTTACCACCTTCTGGTCCAACATCAATAATGTAGTCGGCTAATTTAATTACATCTAAATTATGTTCAATAATTAAGACGGTATTTCCTTTTTCTACTAGTTTAGTGATAACTTCCATCAGTACTCTGATATCTTCAAAGTGTAAACCAGTTGTAGGCTCATCCAAAATATAGAAAGTATTTCCTGTATCTTTTTTGGACAATTCACTAGCTAGCTTAATTCTTTGGGCTTCTCCACCAGATAGGGTAGTACTTTGCTGCCCTAAAGTTAAATATCCTAAACCAACTTCATTTATCGTTTTCAATTTACGGTAAATTTTTGGAATATTTTCAAAAAACTCACAAGCTTCTTCTACAGTCATATTTAAAATGTCCGATATAGATTTTCCTTTATATCGAATTTCTAAAGTTTCTCTGTTAAAACGCTTGCCTTGGCAAATTTCACATTCTACATATACATCAGGTAGAAAGCCCATTTCAATGGTTCTTACACCACTTCCTTCACAAGAGTCACAACGACCACCTTTTACGTTAAAGCTAAATCTACCTGGTTTATATCCTCTTATAGAGGCCTCTGTAGTTTGAGCAAATAAGCTTCTAATATCAGAGAAAACCTCCGTATAGGTAGCAGGGTTAGAACGCGGGGTTCTTCCAATAGGGCTTTGGTCAATTGCAATAACTTTATCAATGTTTTCTAAACCACTTATTTTTTTATAAGGTTGGGGTTTGGCAACTGCATTAAAAAAGTGAGTGTTTAAAATAGGATAAAGTGTACCATTAATTAAAGTAGACTTCCCTGAGCCTGAAACTCCTGTTACACAAGTTAAAGTACCAAGAGGAACCTCTATAGAAGCATTTTTCAGATTATTACCTGTTGCTCCTTCTAGGGATAAAAATTTACCATTTCCTTTTCTTCTCTTTTTAGGTACAGGGATTTCTAATTCTCCATGAATGTATTTAGCCGTTAAAGTGTCTTCCTTTAAAAGCTCCTCTGGAGTACCTTTACTAATAATCTGTCCTCCATTTTTACCAGCAAAAGGACCTATATCAATCACATAATCCGCTCTTTGAATCATATCTTTATCATGCTCTACTACAAGCACTGAGTTTCCAATATCTCTTAATGATTCTAAAGACTTAATTAAGCGTTCGTTATCTCTTTGGTGTAATCCAATACTAGGTTCATCTAAAATATATAAAACACCTACAAGTTGGGATCCAATTTGGGTGGCTAAGCGAATTCGTTGGGCTTCACCACCGGAAAGTGTTCTAGAACTTCTATTTAAAGATAAATAAGTTAAACCTACGTCTTGTAAGAAGTTTAATCTAGTTTTAATTTCCTTTATAACCTCATTGGCAATTTGCTTTTGCTTTTTAGTTAGTTTGGTTTCAATAGTGGAAAACCATTCAATTAATGTAGCTACATCCATTTGAATTAATTCTCCTATATTTTTCTTAGCTATCTTAAAATATAGTGCTTCTTTTTTTAAGCGGGTACCATCACATTGTGGACAAATAATTTCATCCATAAATTCCTTAGCCCATCTTTTTATTGTAGCACTGTCATTTTCATCATATTGGTTTTGTATAAAGTTTACAACTCCTTCAAAATCAATTTTATAGTTTTTAGTAATCCCTGCAACTTTACTGACAACGGAAAAACTCTCTTGTCCACCATATAAAATAATATCCATAGCCTCTTTAGAGATCTTAGAAATGGGGTCACTTAGAGTAAAACCATATTTTTGACCTATGGTTTCTAACTGAGTAAAGATCCAAGTCTTTTTCATTTCTCCTAATGGAGCAAGACCTCCTTTTTGAATGCTTATAGAATCATCAGGGATAATCTTGGACATATTAATTTCATTAATTGTACCAAGTCCATTACATTTATCACAAGCCCCTTTTGGAGAGTTAAATGAAAAGTTGTTAGGTTCTGGTTTAGGATATGAAATACCTGTTGTAGGACACATTAAATGTCTAGAGAAAAACCTTGCCTGTGGGTTGTCTTGTTCAATCACCATGATAATATCCTCCCCATAATGCATTGCAACTTTAATACTTTGTGCAATTCGTTGAAGGGTTAATTCGGTATTATCTACAGCAATACGATCAATTACTATTTCGATATCATGGTTTTTGTAACGATCCACCTTCATTCCAGAAACAATATCTTTTATTTCTCCATCTACTCGTACTTTTAAAAAGCCTTGTTTGGCGATATGCTCAAAAAGTTCTCTATAATGCCCCTTTCTTGAACGTACCACAGGAGCTAAGATATTAATCCTCTTTCCCTGGAAGTCTTTGACAATTAAATCTTGGATTTGCTCATCAGAGTAGCTTACCATTTTTTCTCCTGTATTATAGCTATATGCATCCGATGCTCTAGCATATAAAAGTCGTAAAAAATCGTAAATTTCCGTAATGGTCCCAACGGTGGAACGCGGTGATTTATTAGTTGTTTTTTGTTCAATGGCAATCACGGGAGATAAACCATCAATTTTATCTACATCTGGACGTTCTAACCCCCCTAGAAATTGTCTAGCGTAAGCTGAGAAGGTTTCAATATATCTTCTTTGCCCTTCGGCATATATAGTATCAAAAGCTAAGGAAGATTTCCCAGAGCCAGATAGACCTGTTATAACAACAAGTTTCTCTCGAGGTATACTAACATCTATATTTTTTAAGTTATGGACTCTAGCTCCAATTACTTCTATGGTATCTTCAGTATTATGCATATTTTTTCACAAAGAAACAAAGATAAAGAATTCAAACTATTTAAAGAAGTAATAAGCATTTTACTAAAGGACAACTTTAGCAATATTTAAACATTTTAATAAAGAAATTCTTAACTTTCTATAGACTAGGGTGCAAAATACTTTAGTACTTTTGCATTTTTAAATAACAACACAACAATGAAGGAATTTTTCGAAAAGTATTTCGACCTAAAGAAAAATAATACCACCATTTCAAAAGAGTTCCTCGCAGGGGTAATTACTTTTTTGACCATGTCGTATATTCTAGTAGTTAACCCTATGATTTTATCGGAGGCAGGTATGGATAAAAATGCACTATTTACCACAACCGCTCTAACAGCAATAATTGCTACTTTATTCATGGGATTGTACGCTAAACTACCTATTGCACAAGCCCCAGGAATGGGCCTTAATAGTTTTTTTACCTATACAGTAGTGTTAACCCTAGGGTATAGCTGGCAATTTGCGTTAACGGCTGTTTTTATTGAAGGTTTATTATTCTTATTATTAACTTTTTTCAATGTAAGAGAGTTAATTGTCAAAAGCATTCCCAAGGTATTAAAAGATGCTATTCCAGTAGGAATTGGTATGTTTATTACCTTAATTGGTCTAAAAAGTGCCGGAATAGTAGTTAGTGATCCTAATACATTAGTACGCCTTGGAGACTTTTCCAATCACTCGGTTTGGATTGCTTTTTTTGGATTAATAATCAGCGGTATTTTATTTATTCGCAACATAAATGGGGCAATCTTGTTTGGGATTTTAAGTGCTACAGTATTGGGTATTGTTTTAGGAGATGTAAACTTGCCTTCTACTATTGTAGATATTCCACCTTCGATTGAGCCTATTTTTGGTAAAGCTTTAGAGCCAATGTTTACCAAAGAAGGATGGGATCAAATCCTTTCATTAGATATGGTAATTATTGTCTTTACCTTTTTGTTTGTAAACTTATTTGATACTATTGGTACTTTGATAGGTGTTGTTTCTAAAACAAATATAGCAGACAAAGACGGTAACTTCCCTCAGATGAAAAAAGCGCTTTTTACCGATGCTATTGGTACTACTTTTGGAGCAGTATTAGGAACAAGTTCGGTAACTTCTTACGTGGAAAGTGCCTCAGGAGTAGCAAGTGGTGGTCGTACGGGCTTAACAGCTGTGTCTGTGGCTTTAATGTTCGCTTTATCCTTGTTTTTCGCCCCAGTGTTTTTGATTATTCCACCAGCTGCTACCGCTCCAGCTTTAATTGTAGTTGGACTATTTATGATTTCAAGTGTGAGTAATATAAACTTCACTAATTTTAGTGATGGGCTTCCAGCTTTTTTAACTATTATTTTCATGCCCTTCACCTATAGTATTGCAGAGGGGATTGTGTTTGGAATTTTAAGCTATACTATATTTAAATTATTCTCCAAAGAATATAAACAAATAACCTTAACAGTGTATTTGTTATTCGCCTTATTTTTGTTTAAAATAATTTTAGAAAACTGGGGGAATTAACCCTAAAAAAAAGAAGATTTTTTGTTAAAAAAGGTCTTCTTTTTTTCTTTAAAAACCACTATCTTGTATATTAGTTTTAAAAGAAAAAAAAATGTCTACAAAAATAAAAATCTCAATTGTTGGCCTAGGTGGAGTAGGCGGATTCTATGGCGGACTATTAGCCAATACTTACCAAAACTCTTCAGATGTAGAAGTGTGTTTTTTGTCTAGAAATCAAAATCTACAGACTATCAAAAAGCAAGGTTTAAAGGTAGAAGATGCTGACAAAACCATTATTGCTAAACCAGCTTTAATTAGTGATGATGCCAAGGAAATAGGTGTAAGTGATTATATTATTTTAGCTACTAAGACCTATGATTTACAACAGGCTATCCTTCAAATAAAGCCTATGGTAGGACCAAATACGGTTATCCTTCCTCTTTTAAACGGAACCCAAAGTTATATTGAGTTAAAATTAGCTTTCCCAAATGCATTAGTATTACAGGGATGTACCTATATCTTAACGCGTTTATCCCAGCCTGGTGTAGTACAAAACCCTAGTGGGAAACAGTATATTTATTTTGGATTGCAAAACGCAACTGATCCTAGAATGGGTAAATTAGAGCAGCTTTTTAAAAAGGCAGGAATTCTTTGTACTCTAACCCAGAATATCAATACTGAAATTTGGAAAAAATACATTTTAGTATCTGCTTCTGCAATGGCAACTACTTATTATAATGCAAGTTTTAATGAAATTATAGCTAAATACCCAGGGCAAATAAAAGAACTTCTTCAAGAGGCTATAAGCGTGGCACAAGGGCTAAATATTAGTATTCCTAAGGGCTTAGCAGAGACCATTATGGAGAATTTTAATAATAATCCTGCTGGATCAACTACTTCTATGCACAGTGATTTTTTAGCGCATAAAACAATTACAGAATTAGATACTATGGGTGGATATATTGTTAGACAGGCAGATGCCTTAGGTATAGCAGTTCCTTTATATACTAAAATGTACATCAAACTTCTTTCCAACCAAGATTTACCTTATAATTAAAAAGACCATTATAGAAGAGTTTTTTAAGCTTTATTGTCCTTAAAACCTTATCTTGTGTGTTTATCTATATTTTCAAAAAATATAGGCCAGAATAATGAAGCACATAAAGCTTAAAAAACTCAATAAATGGAATTAATAAAACAGAGTCTTGTAATAGATAAGACTCAAGGTAAAATTCTTAGTGATTTCACTTATCCCAAAGGTCAAAAGAACTTGCCTTTGGTTATCTTTGCACATGGGTATAAAGGTTTTAAAGATTGGGGAGCTTGGCATATAGCCATGGATACTATTGCAAAAGCAGGTGCTTTTGTGGTAAAGTTTAATTTCTCAAAAAATGGAACTTCCATTGAAAATCCTACCGAATTTGTGGATTTAGAGGCTTTCGCAACTAATACCTATTCTTTAGAGCAAGAAGATCTAAAAGATGTTATAAATGCTTATAAAACCCATGCTCTAGTGGATTCTACAGATATCAGTATTATAGGTCATAGTAGAGCAGGAGGTAATGTAGTTTTACAGGGCTGTTATAATCCAGATGTTACTAAAGTTATTATATGGGCAGGAGTTGCGGATTTTAAAAAGCGCTTTCCGCAAAGACAACGTTTTGACTCTTGGAAAGAAAGAGGAGTTTTCTATGTTAAGAATCTACGTACTAATCAAGAGTTACCCCATTATTTTACATATTGGGAAGATTTTGAAACCAATTTTGAAGCATTAAATATTCAAAAGGCTGCACAAAATCTAAAGAAACCTACCTTAATAGTTCATGGTACTTTAGATCAAGCTGTAGATGTTAAAGAAGCAGACCTTTTACATTTGTGGATTACTAGCTCAAGTTTGATTAAAATAGAAGATGCAGATCACGTTTTTGGGGCAAAGCATCCTTATTTAAATAAAGTATTGTCGCGTGATTTAAACCTTGTGGTAGAAAAGACAATAGATTTTATATTAGATAAAAACCCTGCGGTAGAGAGTCTTGTAATAAAAGCAGATTAATCCTAGTTAAATAGAGTACATACATAGGTACAGAATAAAAAAAGCTTTATTGACATTGTCAATAAAGCTTTTTTTATTCTACCTATTTTACAGTGTTTAAGCTGTAAAGAAAGGAATTATCTTGCTATTTTTCGCATAGTTAGTTTTCGTTACTTTTACCACAGTGGTAACATTTACGTGCCTCTAGAACTAATTGGAATTGTACTCCGAATAATAAAGAAGCCAATACTAAGTGAGCTGCTTGCGTTCCAAAAGGGAAGTGGAAATAGCTCATAAGTACTCCTGATATTACCTCTAAAGTCAATAATACTAGTACCCAATTCATTTTATTAAATCCTAGGCTTAATCTTCTATTTAAATAAAATAAATAAAAGTTAATAAATAAGATTAAAAATGAGAAGCTTCTATGGATAAAAAAGTCTACTCTAGGATTGTTTAACCATAAGTATTCGTTAGTTATCCCAGCGCGAACCTGTTCATCAATAAATTCGCGAACTTGCGTACCTAAAACTACTTGTACTAAAGTACAAATAAGTGCAATAGTTAGTAAGAATCTGAATTTACCATCATACTTTTTAATCTCTGTTTTGTTTTGAGCTCCTCTAATAATAGCTATTATCAATGCTACAATCACGAGGGCCATTACCATATGAGTAGTAATCTTAAATGGATTGAGCTCTGAGTAAACTACTGTAGCTCCTAACCAAGCTTGGAAGCCCATTAAAAAAACAACTAACCAAGAGGCTAAAACCAAGGATTTTTTAGTTCTCCAATAGCCAAAGGAACTAACTGCCATTGCAACACAAGCAAACCCTGCTAAGGCACCACACAATCTATTGATGTATTCAATCCAAGTATGTTGTGCATTGAATTGTGCATAAGCGTGTTTGGTGTATTTTTCCCAATTATCTATATCAATAGAGCTACCTGTAGTAAGGTTAGTTTTTGCCTTATACAGACTCTCTTGGTAAATAATCATTTGTCCTTTTTCATATTCCCTATCACTTTGCCATTGAATCTCTTCAATTTCAGTAGGAGGAATATAAAAACCAAAACATTTCGGCCAATCCGGACATCCCATTCCTGAACCAGTCATTCGTACCGCAGCACCAGCAAAAATTACTAGATAGACTAATACTAAAGAAAGTTTTGAAAGAGATAAGAAATATTTCTTCATTTTTATATGTTATTATTTATTAACTACTTCAAGACCCATTTTGGTAGCTTTAGATACCATATATTGGTAAGCTGCATCGTATTCATTAGCGATAACACCTTCCAATATAGCTTCTTTAATCGACTCTTTAATCGAGCCAATTTCTCTACAAGGTCCAAGGCCAAAAGTTTCCATAATTTCTTCTCCGCTAATTGGTGGTTGAAAGTTTCTAATTTGATCTCTTTCTTCTACCTCAACAATTTTTTCACGAACAAGTTTAAAGTTATTATGGTATTTTTTGAATTTATTTGCATTCTTTGTGGTAATATCCGCCTCACATAAAATCATTAAATCTTCTACATTTTCTCCAGCATCAAAAACTAGGCGTCGAACAGCTGAATCGGTAACTTCTTTTTGAGAAAGAACCACAGGTCTTGAACTCATGGTTACCATCTTTTGAACGAATTTCATTTTTTGGTTCAAAGGCATATGAAGTCTAGTGAAAATGGTTTTAACCATTTTACCTCCTAAAAACTCATGTCCATGGAAGGTCCATCCATTTCTTTTGCTAAATCTTTTAGTTGGAGCCTTACCAATATCGTGTAATAAAGCTGCCCATCTTAGCCAAAGGTCTTCTGTATTTCTACTAATGTTATCTACTACCTCTAAAGTGTGGTAAAAGTTATTTTTATGGGTATGTCCTTCAATTTCCTCTACTTGATTTAAGGCAACTAATTCTGGTAGAATCAAATGTAATAATCCAGTTTTGTATAATAATAAAAATCCTATAGATGGGGTAGGAGTTTGTAATATCTTATTTAATTCCTCTACAATTCTTTCGCCTGAAATAATTTCTAACCTTGAATGATTTCTAGTAATTGCTTCTAAAGATTCCTCTTCAATGCGGAAATTAAGTTGAGTGGCAAAGCGAATTGCTCTCATCATGCGCAATGGGTCATCTGAATAAGTGATATCAGGATCTAAAGGCGTGCGAATTATCTTATTTTCTAAATCTTTTTGCCCATCAAAAGGATCTAATAAGTGTCCAAAGTTTTCTTTGTTCAAAGAAAGCGCTAGAGCATTTATTGTAAAGTCTCTTCTGTTTTGATCATCTTGTAGGCTACCATCTTCTACAACAGGTTTTCTACTATCAAAATGATAAGACTCTTTTCTAGCTCCTACAAACTCTACATCAATATCCATATACCTAAGCATAGCAGTACCGTAGTTTTTAAATACTTGTACTTTTGGATGATTGGGTAATAAGCGAGAAACTTCTAAGGCTAGCTCTATACCACTGCCTATGGCAACAATATCAATGTCTTTTTTAGAATCTCTTTGTAATAAAAAATCTCTAACAAACCCACCAATAACATAACTATCTACTTTTAAATTACGAGCTGCTTGACTAACAATCTCAAAAATAGGATGTTCTAGGGCTTGTGTATATATTGGGGTCTTATTCATAGTGTATAAAGTAAAATACCAAGGACTTATTTTCTAAGTATTGT
This sequence comes from Myroides sp. LJL116, assembly GCF_054871685.1. Taxonomy (NCBI): domain Bacteria; kingdom Pseudomonadati; phylum Bacteroidota; class Flavobacteriia; order Flavobacteriales; family Flavobacteriaceae; genus Myroides; species Myroides sp. LJL116. The sequence continues at coordinate 94,147 of NZ_JBTXLR010000003.1, read as the reverse complement.
TACTTGATTGTTTTGTTTTAATTTAATAACTGTGGAAGGTGTTCCTGGTTTAGTTTCTTCTTGTCTTAATTTTACAATGTAATCCACACCTTCAATAATATCTAAAGAAATTTCATAGAAGTTTCTTGGAGAAGGATAACCGCTAATATTAGCAGAGGTAGAAACTAAAGGAGATTTCATTCTTTCAATTAACTTATAGCAAAAAGGATCTTTTATTATCCTAACACCTAAAGAATTGTCACTTGAAATAACTTCTTTTGCAACATGTTGTGGGTTATCTAAAACTAAAGTAGTTGGTTTCTCACTGTAGTCTATAATATCCCAGGCAACCTCAGGAATTTGAGGGAAAATACGATGCATTAATCGATCACCGTTTACCAAAACAATCATGCTTTTGGTTTCCATTCGTTTTTTTAATTCATAAATCTTTTTAACTGCTTGTGCATTATTAGCATCGCAGCCTATGCCCCAAATCGTATCGGTTGGATATAAAATGATACCACCATCTTTAATAACTTGATAGGCATTATGAACTTCTTGTTGGATATCTTCCATTATCTTTCTAATTATATTTTTCGTAACTTTATTCTACGAGGGTCTAAAATTACTAAAAAATCCTATAATCACGGTGATTTATCTAGCTTTAAAGTTGACCATAGTCCAAAAAACACTAGAATTATAAATAATTTAAGACATCAAAGTTAATTTTACTTTAAAATTAAGAGCTTTATATTTGCCGAAGTATAACTTTGCAAGTGAATGAGCAAAATGAGAAACAAACAATTCGATAAGCAAGCAACCTTAAAAATGTTTAAAGACATTTCGAAAGATACTTTAATGCAGACCCTAGGCATAGAATTTATAGATGCAGGTCCAGATTTTTTAGTTGCAACTATGCCGGTTAATTCCAAGGTACATCAACCAATGGGCTTATTACATGGAGGAGCAAGTGTAGCTCTTGCTGAAAGTCTAGGTAGTGGTGCTTCGCTAATGTTAATTGATACTAACACCCAAGAGGTAAGGGGTATTGAGATTTCGGCCAACCATGTTAAAAGTAAAAGAGCTGGAAGAGTAATTGGAAAGGCTACACTATTACATCGTGGAAGGACTATACATTTATGGGAGATAAGGATAACCGATGATAATAATGAGTTAATTTCTATTTGTAAAATAACTAATATTGTAATGAATAAAGCATAATATGGATTTATTTGAATCTTTAGAAAAACAATATGCAGAAAATTTACCTTTTGTAATCTATAAGAAGGCGAATTCTACTAAAGCTATTGGGATTTTTCAAGAAAACAACCATATCTACCCTGTACATACATTTGAGGAAAGTGGCTTTGTATTTGCTCCTTTTCATAAAGGGCAAAGGTTTTATATTCCTTTAAATAAATCAATTGTAAAAGAATTAGAATTAGATTTCTCTCAAGATTTAGGCAACAATAAAAATAATGTTATACTTCATGATCAAGGTCAGTTAAATTTTGAGAATTTAGTAGAGGCTTGCGTGGAGGCAATTAAAAAAGGAGAGTTTTTAAAAGTAGTTCCATCAAGAAAACAAAGTGTTCAAATTAAAGTAGGCTGCTTAAGTGATTTATTTAAAAGATTATCTAAAGCTTATCCTACTGCGTTTTGTTCTTTAATGTACCATCCTGAAATAGGATTATGGTGTGGAGCTACTCCAGAGAGTCTATTATCTATTGATAATTGTACTCTACATACCATGTCTTTAGCAGGTACACAGGTAAATTTAGGACAGCAGCAGGTTATATGGCCAGAGAAAGAAAAACAAGAACAGCAATTTGTAACGGATTTTATTATAGAGGCATTACGCCCTTTTGCCAATCAGGTACAAAGTTCTACGCCTTATACAAAGAAAGCAGCTAGAGTAATGCATATTTGTACAGATATAGAGGCTCAACTTAAAGAAAAGGATTTAAAAGCTATTATTGAAGCTTTACATCCTACACCGGCAGTATGTGGTTTACCTAAGAAACCAGCACTTGACTTTCTTTTAAATAAAGAGGGGTATGATAGAGAATATTACGCAGGATATTTAGGGGAGTTAAATGTAGATTTTTATAAAGAAAAAGTTACTACAGATTTATATGTCAATTTACGTTGTATGTCTATTAAAGAGGATACTGTAAATTTATATATAGGCTGTGGGGTTACTAAAGATAGTAATCCTACTTTAGAGTTCTTAGAGACAGTTAACAAAAGTAGTACAATGAAGAAAATTTTAAATTAAAAGTAATGACATTAGATATATTAGCCTTTGGAGCACATCCAGATGATGTAGAATTAGGATGTGGAGCAACTATAGCAAAAGAAATCGCTCATGGAAAAAAAGTGGGTATTATTGATTTAACTCAAGGAGAACTTGGAACAAGAGGTACAGCCATTACTCGTAAAGAAGAGGCTACTAACGCTGCAAAGATACTTGGAGTTGAAATAAGAGAGAATCTTGGCTTTGCAGATGGTTTCTTTATTAATGATAAGGAGCATCAGCTTAAAATCATCCAAATGATTCGAAAATATAGACCAGAGATTGTTTTATGCAATGCAATTGACGATAGACATATTGATCATGCTAAAGGTAGTGATGTTGTCTCAGATGCATGCTTTTTATCTGGGTTAACAAAAATAGAAACAACTTTAGATGGAGAGCAACAAAAAGCTTACCGACCAAAGGTGGTTTATCACTATATTCAATGGAAAAACATCGAACCGGATTTTGTAGTTGATGTTACTGGATATATGGATAAGAAATTGGAATCTGTTTTAGCATATAAAACGCAGTTTTTTGATGAGAATTCAAAAGAACCTGCCACTCCAATTACCTCAAAAAACTTTATTCAAAGCGTTACTTACCGCGCTCAGGACCTAGGAAGGCTAATAAATAAAGATTTTGCAGAAGGTTTTACAACGGAAAGGTACGTAGCAGTCAATACATTAGCAGATTTGATATAAAATAGTTTAATTTTTTATTGAAAAAAGCTTGGCAAGTATAGAAAAAACGCTAAATTTGCAACCGTTAAACAATAACACGGTGGTTATAGCTCAGCTGGTTAGAGCGTCGGATTGTGGTTCCGAAGGTCGTGGGTTCGAAACCCATTAATCACCCTAAATATCTTAAGATATAACAATACATTACCTGGTGGTTATAGCTCAGCTGGTTAGAGCGTCGGATTGTGGTTCCGAAGGTCGTGGGTTCGAAACCCATTAATCACCCTAAGTATCTTAAGATATAACAATACATTACCTGGTGGTTATAGCTCAGCTGGTTAGAGCGTCGGATTGTGGTTCCGAAGGTCGTGGGTTCGAAACCCATTAATCACCCTAAATATCTTAAGATATAACAATACATTACCTGGTGGTTATAGCTCAGCTGGTTAGAGCGTCGGATTGTGGTTCCGAAGGTCGTGGGTTCGAAACCCATTAATCACCCTAAACGGGAATTCTTTCTAGAGTTCCCGTTTTTTTATTTATATAACTACTTAAAATCAAGTTGTTATAAGTCTTGTGCAACTAGGACCGTTTTACTTTATTTGAGTATATAGTGGCTTAAGTCATAAAAGAAGCGATAACAGAAAGAATTTTAGTAGTTGTTTTATAGATAGAAATATCTTTTTGAAAGCTTTTATAATTAAAAAATCAATTTTACTAAGCAAAGGCTATTTCTACAATTAATAAACAAAACATCTCCGTACCATTGCTTAGATGTTTGGGGTTAACCTAAATACAGTAAGATAAGAAAGAGTAGTAGAGGGAAAGCCTATAATTGTTTTAAGTAGGTTTTTTAAAGGTTTTTAATATAAGTAAAGTATATACTTATATTAAAATAGTTAGACTCTTAAATAGCTTTAAAAACAGCCTAATCTACTTTTGTACTTATAGCCTTAGGATTTTCTTTTATTACAATAGTATCTAGAGTAGTGGATTATTCTATATTATTAACTATGTCAGTATTTATTTACTTCTATAGATTGTAGTAACAGTAGATAGGGATCTACAGGTGTTATTATACAGCTTTATTAAGCGATAGCAGACTTTTTATAGTAATAATAAATAAACCAAGTAGTCAAGTAATATTTGCTACTTGGTTTATTTAAATAGATTAGGAAATTACATAGGACTTAAGCCTAATAGGGAAAGTAGTTCCAAATCTTCAGATGTTTTTGGGTTTGGTGTAACTAGTAATTTTTCATTTTCTCCTGTAAATATTGAATTAGCACCAGCTAAAAAACATAGAGCCTGCTCTGTTTGGTTCATTTCAAGTCTACCAGCGCTTAAGCGAACCATAGTCTTTGGCATTATTATTCTTGTGGTTGCAATCATTCTTACCATATCCCAAATGGGAACTTTAGGGTAATTCTCCATTGGAGTTCCCTTTACTCTAGATAAAGCGTTAATAGGTACAGATTCTGGGTGTTTTTCTAAATTAGCTAAAGTACATAACATAGAAATTCTATCTTCAGTGGTTTCGCCAAGGCCAATAATACCACCTGAACATACTGTTATTCCAGCTTTTCTAACATTTTCAATAGTTTGTAAACGATCATCAAATTTCCTAGTAGATATAATCTCTTGGTAATGTTCAGCAGAAGTGTCAATATTATGGTTATAAGCCATTAGCCCAGCTTTTTGCAATTTATCTGCCTGGGATTCACTAAGCATTCCCAAGGTACAACAGACCTCTAAACCTAATTCATTTACTCCTTTGACCATTTCTAGTACTTTGTCAAAATCTCTGTTATCTCTAACTTCTCTCCAAGCTGCTGCCATACAAAAACGACTCGAACCATTTTGTTTGGCTTTTTTAGCATAATCTATCACTTTTTGATAAGGTAGTAGAGCTTGTACTTTAATATCTGTGTGATATCTTGCTGCTTGTCCGCAATAGGAACAATCCTCAACACATCCGCCTGTTTTTATAGAAAGCAGGGTACTTAATTGGATTTTTGAAGGATCATGGTTTTGTCGATGTACCTCACTTGCTTTTACAATTAGCTCCAATAAAGGCATGGTATAAAGCCCTTGAATTTCATGGAAATCCCACTTTTTACACGTTGTAGTTGTCATAAAATGAAAAAAATTACTGTTTGTTTTGTATTAAAAATTGGAGTCTACCCAAAGCCTTCCTAGTATTTATGTAAATACTAGCTACAATAGGGTAAATAATCTTTATAGAACTAAGTCAAAAAAGATATTGCTCCTTTTTTTATTTTTTGAACATTCATTGTTCAATCCTTATCTTTGATGCCAAAACTCGTACCTTTTAGTTTAAAGAGAGGGTGCCAGAATTAATATTATGCCTAGTCCAGTTAGATTTTCCTACCAAACCTTTATTACTCTTGATAAAAAATCAAGTCAACCTATTTATTTACAGATAGCCCAAGAATTGGGTATTGCTATTCAAAGAGGGATTTTGACATGTAGGCAAAAACTTCCAGGATCAAGAGTTTTAGCCCAAGATTTAGGTGTACATAGAAATACCATTACAAGGGCTTATGAAGAATTACAAGAGCAAGGCTGGATAGAAATTAAGCAAAAAAGTGGAGCTTTTGTAATTAGTTTACAAGAAAGAAATTCTATTAAACACTCCAAAAACACTGCTGTTACTCAAGGCTTTCTTCATAAATCTGGTTTTAGTTTTACTAGTTCTAACCTACTTAGTGACCCTTTCGAATACACAAATTCTCCTTTGGTTTTTAATCATGGTTCTCCTGATGTGAGCTTAGCACAGATCAAAGAGCTAGTGGATTTGTATTCCATGAATATGAAGCGAAAAAGTAACCAGAAAAAAATGGGGTATTATCAAGAAAGAGGAAGTGAGTACTTTAAAAGACAATTATCCAATTATCTAAACCTTACTAGAGCCTTACATATTAATAAGCATAATTTACTTATTAGTAGAAGTATGGAAATGAGTCTATACCTTTTATGTCAAGTACTTATTAAGCCTTTAGACAGTATAGTTGTAGGAGAACTAAGCTATTTCGCAGCTAATATGATATTCCAAAAGGTCGGAGGTAAAATTCTAAAAGTGAAGGTAGATAACTATGGGATCTGCACTAAGGACTTAAGGAAAATTTGCCAAAACAATTCTATTAGAGCTATATATACAATGCCTCAAGGACATTATCCTACTACTTGTAGTATGAGTAAAACAAGGCAGTTAGAACTTATTGCATTAGCACAAGAATTTGATTTTATTATTTTTGAAGACGCCTCAGATTATGATTTTAGTTACTCTACTAACAATAGTTTATCCTTAATAAAACAAGATCCAAATGCTAGAGTAGTCTACATAGGTTCTTTTGGAAGAAGTTTAGCTCCTGGTTTTCGAGCTAGTTTTATTGTTGGACCACAGGATCTTATTGTAGAATTAGAGAATTACGCCGGTTTAATTGACCGTCAAGGCGATGTACTTATGGAATTAGCCCTTGGAGAGATGATTGAAGAGGGAAGTGCAGTGCGTCACTTAAATAAAAGTATTCAAGTTTATAAAAAGCGTAGAGACAATTTAGCTTTATTGTTAGATACTTACTTAAAAGAATATTTTAAGTATGATTTGCCTAATTCGGGGTTAGCCATTTGGGCACAAGCAAAAAAGCCTATTAACCTTCTAAAGCTAAGTAATTTAGTACACGCTAAAGGTTTATTTATTCCAAAAAATATTTTATATCAAGATAAATTTACTACAGGAATTAGAATTGGATTCGGACATTTAGAAAGTAATCAAATGCAAACAGCTATACAGATAATAGCTAATGTTTTAGTAGAGAATCCTGATTTAGTAGACAAGTAAAGATAGATAAAAAAGAAAACTCTTTTGAGTTTGCATACAAGAAGTTAGCAATACTCAAAAGAGTTTTAGGACCTATATTAGTTTCTGAACTTAAAATTAATTCAATCTATTATTTTAAAACAAATAGTAGTAATAGATTGAGTACTATGCATTTTAAGGATAAAAATAAAAAGGAATCTAGTGTAACAGTACGATTTATAAGACTTATTACCACAAGGGTAGGTAAAATAAACAAGGCCATTACCATTGGTATAAATAATGAATTATATACCATTTTTGCTAGTCCATCTGTATAAATATCTAATACATAAGCAGCTCGTAATATCCAGAGTATTAAATTAATAAAGCATAAAATGAATAGAGTAATGTCTACTGCTTTTAAAAATTTAATTTTCTTTTTCTTCTGTAATTCTAGGTCTTTCATTTGCATTTGCTAATTCCCATGCTGTTGCAAAAACAAGCTGAGCTCTTTTTGTTAATAAATCCATGTCAATTCTTTCATAAGTATCTCTTGGTGTATGGTAATCATCATGAGCTCCATTATAGAAGAATACTGCTGGTATACCATGTTTTGCAAAGCTATAATGATCAGAACGGTAATAAATTCTTTGTGGGTCGTTATCATCATTAAATTTATAGTCAAGATCAATTCCAACAGAAGACTCATTTGATTTAATTACAATATCATGTAAATCTTGGCTAATTTTATCAGCGCCAACTACAAAAACGTAATCATCTGCTTTAGTATATTCGTGACTTCTTCTACCAATCATATCAATATTGATATTCGAAATGGTATTTTCTAGAGGGACAATTGGATTCTCTACATAAAATCTAGAACCATATAGACCAAACTCTTCTCCAGTTAAGTGTATAAATAAAATAGATCTTTTAGGAGTAATACCTTGATCTGCTAGATCTTTAAATACTCTAGCTACCTCCATAACTGCAACAGTACCAGAACCATTGTCATCTGCACCATAGTGGTACTCTCCTTTATCTAATCCCATATGGTCATAATGCGCGGAGATAATTAAAACTTCCTCTGGCTTTTCACTTCCTGGTATAAAAGCCCATACGTTTTCACTGTCTTTTAAGTTTGCTTTTGACTTCATGAAGCTTGCAGGAACATCTTGAAAATAACTATCTGCATTTGCGGGGGCAGAGATATTGTTATTTTGGTAATGTTTTTGCAGATAGGCAGCTGCTCTTTTTTGGCCAACTTCGCCAGTCCTACGTCCTTCTAAATGTTCAGAGGTAATTACTTTTAAGTACTTGCTAATAGAATCTTGATTGACATTTTGCCAATAAGCAGTACTGTTTTCATGGGGTTGATGTGCTTTTTTGGTAGCTGTACAAGCAGACAAAATAATAGCTGCAGAGCATAAACCAAAAATTAAATTTCTTTTAATCACAATTAATTAGGTTTTAGTTAGTCCGTAAATATAAACACTTTCTTAAATCTTACCTAGTATTTTAAAATTGGTTGTAGAACCTTATCTTTGTTAAAATATAAAAAAGTAATGAGTAAAGTTGTTTTCATAACTGGTGGTTCATCTGGAATAGGTAAATGTGTAGGTGAATATTTAACCCAGAAGGGATTTACAGTATATGGTACTAGCCGAAATCCTAATAAAGTAACACAAAGTAAATTTGCATTAGTAGCTTTAGATGTTAGAGATCCACAAAGTGTAAAAAGTGCCATTGAAGAGGTGCTAGAAAAGGAAGGGCGTATAGATGTCCTTATTAACAATGCAGGAGTAGGAATAACCGGAGCAATTGAAGAGGTTAGTCAAGAAGAAATTTTAAATAATTTTCAAACCAATGTATTTGGTCCCATTGACGTTATAAAAGCTGTTTTACCTTCTATGAGAGCCCAAAAAAGTGGTCTTATTATCAATGTAACTTCAATTGCTGGCTACATGGGTTTACCATTTAGGGGAATTTATTGTGCCTCTAAAAGTGCTCTAGAAATGGTTACTGAATCCTTGAGAATGGAGCTTAAACCTTACAAAGTTCAATTAACAAATGTGGCTCCTGGAGATTTTGCTACTAATATTGCTCAGGGAAGATATCACGCTCCAGTATTAGAGGATTCTCCTTATAAAGAAGCTTATCAAATGTCCTTAGAAATGGCTAATGCCCATGTAGATTCGGGAAGCGATCCAATTGAGATGGCAAAGAAAATACACCAAATCATAGAGACAAAGAAGCCAAAAGTACGTTATCAAGTAGGAGAGCCCTTACAAAAGTTATCGCTTTTTCTAAGAAAAATTCTTCCTAGTAAACTCTACGAGAAACTATTAATGAATCATTACAAAATCAAAGAATAAAATATAAAGTAAAATATTTATTAAACACAGATTTATGTTGTAATTTTACCCAACAACATAACATATATAAGAAATATATTACTATGAAATTTTTTATTGACACAGCTAACTTAGAGCAAATTAAAGAAGCAGAGGCACTTGGTGTTTTAGATGGTGTTACAACCAATCCTTCTTTAATGGCTAAGGAAGGCATTACGGGAGCACAAAACATCTTAGATCATTACAAAGCAATTTGTGAGATTGTTGACGGAGACGTTAGTGCAGAGGTTATTTCTATTGACTACCAAGGAATGGTGGAAGAAGGGGAAAAATTAGCAAGTTTAAACCCACAAATTGTCGTTAAATTACCAATGACAAAAGATGGTGTAAAAGCTTGTAAATACTTCTCTTCTAAAGGGATAAAAACAAATGTTACTTTAGTTTTCTCTGCTGGACAAGCTTTATTAGCTGCTAAAGCAGGAGCTACTTATGTATCTCCTTTTATAGGAAGATTAGATGATATTTGTACTGATGGATTAGTTCTTATTGAAGAAATTCGTCAAATTTATGATAATTATAATTATCCAACACAGATCTTAGCGGCTTCAGTACGTCATACAATGCATATTGTAGATTGTGCTAAAATCGGTGCGGATGTTATGACTGGTCCTTTAAGTGCTATCACAGGTTTATTAAAACACCCATTAACAGACTTAGGTCTTGCACAATTTTTAAAGGATTACGAAAAAGGAAATAAATAAACTTTATTTATACAACTTACTTACAAACTACAAACTAAGAAAAGGCAGACCATTTATGGACTGCCTTTTTGATTTAAATACATTCATTTCTAGGTAGTCTATGCTTAGTATAATTTTTTCAGATCTATATCCCTTAGCATATTTAATAATAATGTATCTTTAGATATCATCTAATTATAAATGGATTAATGATGGAAAATTCTTCTTTTTGGAAAACGAAAATAACTAGTCTTTTAAATATTCAATACCCTATAATTCAGGCTCCTATGTTTGGTGTGACTACACCTGAGATGGTAGCCAAAGCGAGTAATTCTGGAGCTTTAGGCAGTTTAGCTTTAGGAGATCTTCCAGCTGAAAAATGCAGGGAATTAATTCTAAAAACTAGGGAATTAACGCAAAAACCGTTTGCTGTCAACTTGTTTTTACACCAACTGCCTCCTTTAAATAAAGCATTAGAGCAAAGTTACAATAAGACTAAAACTTACCTAGAAGAAAAGGTAAAACAAAAAGGTCTTCAAGTAGTATTTCCATCTTATGACTCACTTTACTTTACTAATTACAAAGATCAAGTCGATACTATTATTGCTTTAGACTGCAAAATTCTTAGTTTTACTTTTGGTACTTTAGATAAGGATTCGATAGAAAAATTAAAGAAAAACGATGTAATTCTTATAGGAACTTGTACTTCTTTACAAGAGGCATGCTTACTTGAAGATAGCCAAATAGATATAATTTGTGTACAATCCAATGAGGCTGGTGGACATCAAGGAACTTTTTTAAAAGATAAGAGTTCTCAAATAGGAGGATTGGCGTTATTGAATAATATTTTTCAAACTGTGAAAGTTCCAATAATATATGCTGGTGGACTATGTAATGCACAAACAATTGTTGCAGTAAAAATACTTGGAGCTCAGGGTTTTAGTTTGGGAACTTATTTTTTAGGAGCTTTAGAAAGTGCTTTAAATAATTTTGAAAAGCAGGTTTTAATGAACGCCACTCAAGATGATCTTGTTCTTACTAGTAGCTTCTCAGGTAGATATGCCAGAGGTATAGGTACTTGTTTTACAGCAGAGATGGAAGAAAGTGGTTTGATTTTACCTTATCCATTACAAAATAAACTTACTTCTCCTTTACGTATGGAGGCTAAAAAACAAAAGAAAGATGAATTTTTGAGTCTGTGGGCTGGTCAAAGTTTGGCAATAATTAGTCAAGAATCTACCGAAACTTTAATTCTTAATTTAGTTAAACAAGTAAATGCGTATTTAGATATAATAAAAAAGCAGTAATATATAATATTACTGCTTTTTCTATCTCTATTCCGTTATTCTTTTTTAGGTTTTGCTAAATAGTCAAAAAAGTAGTTAGCAATTTTTGTATTAAGATGTTCTCTATCTTTTCCATATACATTATGTTCATGAGTAGGGTATAGGAAATAATCTACTTGTTTATTTGCTTTAATACATGCTTCAATAAATTCCATAGAATGCTGTTGTAATACAACAGGGTCTTGAGCACCATGAATAATTAAAAGTTTATTTTCTAGTTTGTGTGCTTGGCTTACTAGATTATTTTTTTCATAACCTTCTGGATTCTCCATTGGTGTGTCCATATATCTTTCACCGTACATAATTTCATAGTATTTCCAATCCATTACAGGACCACCTGCAACGGCTACTTGGAAAACTTCTGGATAATTTAATACTAGAGAAGTTGCCATAAACCCTCCGAAGCTCCAACCATATACTCCAATCTTATCTTGATCAACAAAAGGTAAATTCTTCAAATACTCTATTCCTTTTAATTGATCTGCCATTTCTGCTTTACCCAATTCTTTATGGATTACATGCTCAAAATCCCTACCTCTATTTTTACTTCCTCTATTATCCACAGTAAAAACAATATATCCATTTTGTGCCATATATTGTAAAAATAAGTTAGAACCTCCTAACCATGAGTTTGTTACTAGTTGCGCATGAGGTCCACCATAAACGTAAACAAGTACTGGATATTTCTTAGAAGGATTAAAATTACTTGGGTAAATAATTCTTGCATTCAATGTAGTTGTAGAATCACCGGCCTTGATTTCTAATAAATCCATCTTAGGCATATCTATTTTTCCTAAGAAAGGATTTTGAACATTTTCAAGCTCAACTTCTTTATTAGTTGCTGTATTTACAATACTGATTCTATTTGGAGTTTCAATATTGTTAAACTCATCAATAAAATAAGACTTATCTTGGTTAAGTAAGATCTTATGTGTTCCCGAACTTGGAGTTAGGGCAGTAGTGACTCCTTTATTAATATCTACACTAAAAAGATTTTTATCCAGACCTTTATTTGTGATTCCAATATAGTAAGCGGTATTTCCCGTTTTATCAAATCCTAAAAATTGATCTACAATAATATCTTGATGACCAAGATTTTTCTCTAACTTTCCATCTGTGTTATATAGATACATTTGTCTATATCCTTGATGTTCTGAAAAGTGAATAAACTTTTTAGAGTCTTTAGGTAAAAAGATTAATCCCTGAGAAGGTTCCACATATGTTGTAGCCTTCTGTTCAAAAAGAGTTTTCTCCAATTCACCTGTAGCTGCGTTATACTGGTTTAACTTTAGACTATTTTGTTGGCGATTCAAAATTCCTACATAAACGTAGTTCCCAGATGGATCCCAGGTAACCATAGTTAAAAATTGATCTTCATAACCAGTATTAAGAATCGTCTTTTCCTTGGTATAAACGTCATATATAACTAAAGATACTCTTTCGTTTGGCATTCCTGCCATAGGATATTTCAGAGGTTCACTTTTTGCTATACGTTGTTGCCAATCCACTAGGGGATAATCAAATACAAAACTTTGATCATTTTTATAAAATAATAATTGATCTTGTTTTGGACTCCACCACATTCCTTTCTCTACACCAAACTCATTACGGTGAGTAAATGGACTTCCATTAACTACATCTTTATTAGGATCATTAGTAACAATAATATCTTCCCCTTTATTAGTAGTTATAATAATATTGTTGTCTTTTAACCAAGCTATAAAATTTCCATCTCTTGAAATAATTTCATTTTCCCCTTTACTATTAAATGTAAAGCGGTTAATTATTTTATTAGTTTTAAGATTTAATTGAATAACGTGTTTAAACTTTTTATCCTCTTGTATAACAGAAAAAAGTATTTCGTTTTCGTTTACCCATTGTAAATCCGAAGGCAGTCTTTTCAAGTTAAAATTAGTGAACTTCAATTGAGAATTAAGTATATTCTCCAATTCTGAAGCACTCATTAAAAACTGATCTTCCCATTTGTTGTCTTTAGACTTTAAAAATATCGTATCTCTATTATTGGATAAAACAGTAAAAGAATTATTGTCTTTCCATTTAGGTGAGGATAAAGTTGAGATTGCAAAATCATCAAATTGTCCAAAAGTAGCCTCCCCAATAGTAAATCCACGTTGAGAATACATAATAGAACTACCTAGTAACATAGCTACTAGAAATGTCTTTTTCATAATTGTATTTTATTAATTATTTCAAACTTTCTGTTGACAGTGTAAATTTTCACGATTATATAACAAAAAGCAGACCAAGTTACAAAAAAACAATTTTAATCAGAAATACATCTACAGTATTCTGTTCGAAAATATATAATAATAAAAGTAGCTACTATATACAAGCTGGCCTATCTGTTTAAGATACAATTGGTTATGCGATTTTAAGGAGATAGGTACTTAGTAGATCTAAAGGAGATAGTAAAAGCAGGGGAGCATAACCTTTTTAGAAAGCAATCCATATTTAAATGTAACTACATGTATAATAATCAGTTACAATCCTATTATGTAAAATTAAGTGTACATTTCTATATGCTTGGAAATTTCGCATATTTCCTAGGGAGTATCGATTATTTTAAAATATGAGAAATTTGAGCTAGCACTTGACTAGACGGTAGGCCATCTTTTTTACTAAATAGATTCGGACTCGTTACTAGCTTAACTAAAAGATATTTATATATAAACTAAGAATAGAAAAAATCTTTTAACTGAACTTAAAAAAACTTACTTTTTGAAAATTTAGATGGAAATCAATTTTCGCATATATACCTAAGAGAAAATATGATTTTCAAATACGAGAAATTTAGAAAAGGCAAATATTCTAAAATTTACGTCGAATTCATTTTTCGCATATATGCCTAAGAGAAAATATAATTTTCAAATACGAGAAATTGACAATAGTCAAACATTCTAGAATTTACCTGGAAAATAATTTTCGCATATATACCTAAGAGAAAATATGATTTTCAAATACGAGAAATTTAGAAAAGGCAAATATTCTAAAATTTACGTCGAATTCATTTTTCGCATATATGCCTAAGTGCAAATATTTTTTTCAAATACGAGAAATTTAGAAAAGTCAAACATTCTAGAATTTACTGGAAATTAATTTTCCCATATATACTCAGTAGAAAAGATATTTTGAAAATATAAGAATTTTGATCCTTACAATCTGCCGGGTAGAATTATTATAAAACTTTGCTTCTCTAGAAAGAACAGCTGCTAGAGGAAGGATAGGGGAGGGCTACTACTTTATTAATAATTAATTCTACTAGTATTTTTACAATGTACTAGATGATTTGGCTCAGGATTATTTTACCTAAGAGATATTGGAGTTGGCTAAAAAAAATACGAGGTTAAATAGAATTATTTAACCTCGTACTGTTTTATGCTAAAAAGAATATTTATAAAAAATATTAACTATTCTTTTTTTTACCATTATTAAATTTTATACCTGCTAAAGGAGATTTAGGATCTTTTGATTTAAAACTTTTTGGCTTATCTTCTGTTTTCTTAAAAGTACTTGTTTTACTTTTTGTATATGGAGATTTTTTAAAAGAACCTTCTTTTGAATAAGAATTCTCTTTAGAATAAGATTCTTTCTTTGATGAATCCTTTCCAATTTTCTCTCTATTAACTTGTAAAACTTTCATAGGATCTTTTGGCTCCTCTTTAGTCCCTCTCAAATATATCACCAATCCATTCAAGAAATTTCTTAGAATTTGGTCCATACATTCCACATATTTAGGGTGGTCAGAACTTCTAAAGAAGTTACCAACTTCACCTTTGGAAATACGGAAATTTACTAACTCTAAAATTTCTACGATTTGGTCATCTCTTAATTGAAGAGCAACACGTAACTTTTTAAAAATATCGTTATTTGTCATTTTCTCTAATTTGTAGTAAAGGTAAATAAAATAATTATAGCTTTTCTTTTAATAGCTTAATTTCATCTCTTAATCTAGCAGCATTTATAAAGTCTAGGTCTTTTGCTGCAGTTTCCATCTCTTTACGTTTTGTTCTTATGAGTTTTTCTATATCCGCTTTACTTTTGAATTTAATTTCAGCCTCCGTTAATTTTAAACTTTCGGCTTTAACTAATTCATCATAACTTGGCTTAACTAAGTCATTAGTAATTGCTTTGTTAATAGCAGTAGGGGTTATATTGTGTTTCTCATTATAAGCATTTTGCTTACTTCTTCTATAGGTGGTTTCATCTATAGTTTTCTGCATACTAGCGGTAATTTTATCTCCATACATAATAGCTTTACCATTTACGTTTCTAGCTGCACGTCCAACTGTTTGTGTTAAAGAGCGATGACTACGTAAAAATCCTTCTTTATCTGCATCCAAGATAGCAACAAGAGAAACTTCAGGTAAATCTAAACCTTCACGTAATAAGTTTACTCCAATTAAAACATCGAAAAGACCTTTTCTAAGATCTTGCATAATTTCAACCCTTTCTAAAGTATCAATATCTGAATGTACATATCTACACCTAATACCAACTCTAGTAAAATATTTAGCTAGTTCTTCTGCCATTCTCTTGGTTAAAGTAGTAACTAAAATTCTTTCATCTACTTTTACTCTTTGATGAATTTCTTCGATTAAATCATCTATTTGATTTTCAGTAGGTCTAACTTCAATAATAGGATCTAATAATCCTGTAGGACGAATTAACTGTTCAACATAAACACCTTCGGATTTTTGTAATTCATAATCAGCAGGAGTAGCAGAAACATAAAGTACCTGATTTTGCATCATTTCAAATTCCTCAAATTTTAAAGGACGGTTATCCAAAGCAGCTGGTAATCTAAAACCATATTCTACAAGATTTTCTTTACGAGATCTATCTCCACCATACATAGCATGTACTTGAGAAATAGTAACGTGAGATTCATCAATAACCATTAAGTAATCATCTGGAAAATAATCTAATAAACAGAATGGACGACTACCTGGTTCACGGCCATCTAAGTAACGAGAGTAATTTTCAATTCCAGAACAATATCCTAATTCACGGATCATTTCCAAATCAAAATTAGTTCTTTCTTCTAAGCGTTTTGCTTCTAAGGGTTTACCAATTTCTTGGAAATAATCTACCTGCTTAACCATATCTTGTTGTATTTCCCAAATAGCTTTTTGTAAAACATCTGGAGAAGTAACAAACATATTAGCAGGGTAAATATTTAATTGGGTATATTTTTCCATCACTTGAGAAGTGGTTGGGTCGAAAACTTCTATGTCTTCAATTTCATCACCAAAAAAATGAATTCGAAATGGGTTATCTGCATAACTAGGGAAAACTTCAATAGTATCTCCTTTAATTCTAAAGGTACCAGGAGTAAATTCCGCTTCAGTACGAGAATATAAACTTTGTACTAAACGGTGTAATACCTTAGTACGACTAATAACTTGATCGAGTTCTAAAGAAATAACATTTTTTTGGAACTCCGTTGGGTTTCCAATACCATAAAGACAAGAAACAGAAGCAACTACAAGAATATCTCTTCTACCAGAAAGTAAGGCAGAAGTAGTACTAAGTCGCATCTTTTCCAATTCTTCGTTTATAGACAAATCCTTTTCTATATACTGACCTGTTACTGGAATAAAAGCTTCTGGCTGATAATAATCATAGTAAGAAACAAAATATTCTACCGCGTTATTTGGAAAGAAGTTTTTAAATTCTGTATATAGTTGAGCAGCTAAAGTTTTGTTATGAGCTAAAACTAGGGTAGGACGTTGTACTTGCTGAATAACATTTGCAGCAGTAAAGGTTTTACCTGAACCAGTAACACCAACTAGAGTTTGGTATTTTTCACCGTCTAAAATTCCTTCGCTTAATTTCCTAATTGCTTCCGGCTGATCACCGGTTGGCTTATAATCCGATTTTATTTCAAATTTCATAATATAGTATTACTCAAAAGCAAAGTTAGCTATTATAAAATAAAAAAGCGCAAGATTACTCTTGCGCTTTCTATATTTAATACTGATGTATTATAATTAGTTGATTGTGAAAACAACTTTTCTTGCAATCTTACGAGCTTGCGCTGAATTTTTGTTTACATCATTATCAATTCCTTTACCAACAGCAGAAACTCTTGATGCATCAACTCCAGAGTTGATTAACATTTGCTTAACTGCGTTAGCACGTTGAGTTGATAATTTATCATTGTAAGAAGCGTTTCCGATAGCGTCAGCATATCCTAAAACTTCAACTTTCGCTGATGGGTTGTTTTTAAGGTAAGTAACGATAAAGTTGATTCCTTCTACTGTGCTTGGCTCAGTTTTGTTGAAATCAAAGTAAGCAGCAACGTATCCTTTGTTGATTAATTCTTTAATCATCTGAGCGTCATCTCCTTGAACACTGTTTCCAATGTTTCCGTATTTATCTTCTACGAATCTTTCGATGTTGTCAGCAATACCATTGTTGTTTAAGTCAATGTTACGTCCTCTAGAGTCAACTAAAGCACCAGCTGGTGTGTTAGGCTCTAAATCTAAGTAATCAGCAACTCCATCTCCGTCAGTATCAACTAACATAGTTTCGATGTTTGAAACTCTTTGGTTTAATGCATTGATTTCTTCGTTTTCTTTAGCAGCGTCACTGTACCAGTCTGCATGTTGAGCATGTTTACCTAAGTAAATAGATACCCCAACAGACGCGTTGAACATTGTTCCTTGGAAAGTAGATCTGTGAGTTTGAGACATCCCATCAAAATTCATATTTTGTTGAAGATTTTGAATCACAGTAAAGTCAGCGTTTAAAGCTACTCTGCTAGCAACTTTAATTTGACCTGTTAACCCAGCCATTAAATGACCCATGTTATCGTTTCCGCTGAAGTTATTTCCGTGTAACCAAGAGTATCCCCCCCCTGCGTGTGCTTGAACGTTGATTGTTTGCGTCCAGTTCTCAAAGTTTAAGATACGTCCTAAGTTTACAACCCCTTCTAAACTTGTTCTGTAGTACTCTGTGTGTGCGTTTGTTGAATTATTAGTCCATTTTTTTAAGTTGTCATAACCAAAAGATGCTTTAACACCAAATTTGTTATTTAAACTATAACGAACTCCACCATCTAAGTGTAAGTTTTTGAAAGTTTCTGCAGAAGTTCCTCCAGAAATCGCTCTTGCTGGTTTTGCAAAACCACCGTTGAAGTCAAGTGACCATCTATTGTAGTTTTTTTCTTGAGCCACTGCAGACCCAACAACTAACAAAGATGCCAATAAAGGTAATGTTAATTTTTTCATAGTTGTAATTTTAATTTCCACTAACTGATAATTAATATTGTTTTTTACTAATCGCTTTATAAAGGCAAATATAATGTAAAGTTTTTAAAAATCTCTAATATTGAAACAAATTATATAAAAAACTCCCTAAAAATTTTATTATTTAATCTCATAACTCTCGTAAATAACATAGATATTAATACAATATTGAGTAAAAACATGATTTTAATAAATAATTCTTATCTAATTTAGTAAATTTTAATTAAAAGAAAAAATTAAACTTATGTTATTTTTCTAACTTTATTTAGCCCGTATATACTAAAAACGTGTTATTTAAGTCATTTTTGGAAGTTAAATAATGCGTTTCTAGTTAGAATAATTCTAAAAAAGCCTTGAAAACGCCTATTTTTCGCATACGTTACCTTAATTAAAGGGAATATTTTTCAATATATTATAAAGGATAAATTATAAAAGGGGAGTGGTTAACATTTTTTTTACCAGGTATATAAAACAAAAAAGTCTTTCTAAACAGAAAGACTTTTAATATTATTTTAAATCAGGATGATTCTTAAGTAATTTTGCCTCCATTACAAAAGTTGCAAATGGTAGAAGGGAAGCTATAAGTACTAAAACGTAGGTTTTAAAGCTCCAACGTTCTGAAGGTTTAAGTACAGTTGCCAACACTACATATAGAATAAACAAAATTCCGTGAGCCCAACCAACATATTTAACGGTAAGTGGAGAGTCTAAAAAGTATTTCAGAGGCATTCCTACAAATAGTAATAATAACAGGGAGATACCTTCTAAAGTAGCTATTAGTTTAAAAAATTTAATCATTTTGAGTTTATTTATTTTTGCGCTAAAATACTACAATAATGTAGGATACAAAAAAAAGGAGAGTCGTTTTATGAAAATGACTCTCCTTTTTTTATATACTTAAACAGACTACTAAAAAGCTTGTAATTTGCTATTATAATCTCTTAAATCTGCTAGATTATGCTTATTATTAATATCCTTGAAAAGAGATATTAAGTACTGTAAGCTTTCAAGATCAGTTGAAGTAATCTCTTCTTGGATAACTTCTTCTGATTCTTCAATAGGTTCGTCCGTAGGAATAGCGATTAAAAATGCATTGTTATTCTCTATGTGCTCGTAAGTTAGTCTAATTGCTTTTACTAGAACTGGTTTTTCTTCTAAAAGAGCGAACTCTCTTAATTTTTTTAGATTAGCAACAATGTTGTCTACAACAAGACCATCAGAAATTAAATCCGATTGGATCTGTTTAATAAGTTTTAATGCGTTAGCGTTTTCCACGGTATAAATCTTTTAATACAAAATTATTTATGCAAAAGTAAACTTTTTCTTATTATATAGAGTCTAAAAAGATACTTTTTTAATAAATATTTATTTTTTAAACTTTAAATAGAGTTTTTGATAGCATATTTAGAAGAATTGGTAAAGGAAATGATAATAGATATCTATAAAAGGAAGCGTTTTTACATCTTTAGTAGATGTTATATCAATGTGATACGGGAAATTAAAAATATACCAATAAAAAACTATACAGAGTTTAACTGTTCAAGTAATAAATGCAAAGCTTTAGATCTAAATCTTAAATAAAAGAAATAAAGGCATAGTAGTTTTAAAAAAGTCTAAGTTTAATTCAAGCATGGAAAAAAATTACTTACAAAGGTTTAGACTATTTAATTTAAAAAAGTATTAGATATAACAAAAACATCTATTAAATGATAACTGATCCTAAATATGTAGAAACTGCCAAATACTATAACTTTAAATTTAATTTATGTACAAAAGTATTATAATGTATATTATGTAAAATAGAGTTTTTAAATACACACCTATTGGTGTGTTTTTGTCTTTTAAGCACAGATTTCAGATCTAAATCTCAAAATCTCTGTTTTCTGTAATTTTCATATTTGGGTTTCTTTTATTTATTTCTTTAAATACGCTAAGCTTATATGGTATATAATTGATATAAAAATCTTCATTATTATTATATACTTGTATATAGATAAAAAATTTACCTTTGGGACAATTATAAAATATTATGCTGTATCTATTACTAAGTATTCTTGGAAGCGTTTTTGTAGGAGTTTTATTTAAATTCAGTAAACAACAAAATACCAATATCTTTTATATGGTATTGATCAACTATATAATAACAAGCGCACTTTCTTATTTTATATTTAAAGTCGATATTTCCCATATGCCACAGGATTTCCCTTTTATAACCACGCTACTTTTAGGATTACTATTACCTAGTATATTTATAGTACAATACTACTCTATTGTACATGCTGGTATTATTAGAACGGATGTTGCCCAAAGAATGTCTTTGTTTATACCTATTATAGCTGCTATATTTCTATTTAAAGAAGATATTAGTCCTGGCAAATATGCCACTCTAGCATTAGGGCTAATAGCAGTTTATTTAATCTTGAGTAAAAGCAGTGGCCAAAGTGCTCTAAAGGACACAAAACAAGCGATTTACTTTCCAGTAATTGTTTTCGTTGGCTTTGGAGTAATAGATATACTTTTTAAGCAATTAGCTCTGTATTCTAGTATACCTTATACAAGTAGCTTATTTTTTGTATTTGGATTCTCTCTTTTTATAACTCTATTGTATTACGCCTGTATGGTAGTAATTGGGAAGAAAGATTTATTTTTTATAAATAAACCAACTATGGCCTATGGACTAGTATTAGGAGGATTGAATTTTATAAATATTCTGTTCTATATGAAGGCACATCAAGAATTCGCCTCTAATCCTACAACAGTCTTTGCAGGAATGAACTTCGGTGTGATTCTTTTAGGAACTTTAATTGGGTATTTTTTCTTTAAAGAAAAACTGAGCTGGAAAAATGTTGTCGGTATCCTTATCGCTATGGTAGCAATTAGCTTGATTCTTTTTGTTTTTTAATAAGTAAAACCTGGCTCAAAGCACTTTTGGAGTCCTTCTACCCCCTCTCCCACCGTTTTTTAGCGTTATATATTTTACATAATATACATTATAATCTTAACAAATCAGCACTACTTTCGTGTAGATTTTGAAAATAAATCAATAATTAGATGGTTTGTCAGTCTTATTAATTATTAAAATTCAATTTATATGTCTTTTTTAGTTAGATTTCACAACTATTTCTTTAGATAAAACTATTATAATCAAATAGATATGATTTATAATTAAAAAATTTGAAAAACAATACTTTCATTACATTAAATATTGACTTAATTTAAATTATAGAATTCAAGTTGACATTCTTAGTATTTAGTTTATAACTAATAACTGCTTAAGTCATATAAACCCTTATAAACAGCATCCAATTATGACTAAGATCTACACTGTTATAACTAATTTTATATTAAAGCCTTACTTATTAATCTGCTACAAGCATTAATATTTGTCCGTATTATATATTACTAGGTTTTCTTAGGGCGTTAATACCTTGTTATCCTGAAGTTTGCTAAAATATTTACACAAAACTAAGCTCTAGGATATGGATTTTAAGGTTTACCTAAATGTAAAACAGCTTTTAGAGCAAAGCACCCTAAAAGCTGTAAAATTATATTACCAATAAAATATTGGGTCTTCTTCATTTTGTAAAATAAATAAGCGGAAATCCTCATATATGTCTGCGTTTCCAATAGCATGAGCATCTCTTACTTTTTTATTCAAAGTTAATTTGTGGACTATACCAGAATAAGTAGCAACATATAACTGGTTTTTATCTACAGATAAGCTCATTCCTGAAATGGTAGAACCTAAGAAGTGCTTCCATAAATGTTTTCCATTAGTGTCTATTGCTCTAATATAACCATAAGCATCCCCTAAAATGTAGTAGTTATTTAATGCCACCCCTTGGTAAACACGCATTTCCTGATCTAATACAATACATTTATCCGTTTGCTCATATGGATCTAAATCTAGTCCAGGTAAATCTTCTGTATTTACTCCAACGGTTTCTCCATTATAAAAATGACAGGAATTGGTAATTAATTGAGTATTATCTGCGCTAAACAAACAAAAATGAGGGTAAGAACTAAGTGGACCTATATCCCCAACTTTGCTATATCCATTATGGGTATCTAAAACTAAGAAGTTACTATCTTGGCTAGCAACCACCACATATGAATTATCTAGAGAAAGGCACGCATTCTCCATGTCAATTAGTAGGGGCTCATCCTCAGTATCTCCTAAAGTTAATAAATTTTGTTTTTGCTTGTCAAGAACATAAATTCCAGAATTACTAGCTATAAGTACTCTAAGACCATCATTAAAAGGAATTACTTTACTAATACCTATATCGTGTAGTTCTCCTAATTCAAAACGATGAATAACATCTCCATCAAAAGCCTTTTTAGTAAGAATATAGTCGTTATAAACGATAGCGAAAATGTCATTTTGAAGTGACTTTCCAAAACTCTTAATTTCTGGGTCTAAGGCAACAACTTTAGTACCAGTTGCAAGATATGCTTGTCTTTCTTGATGAGCAGTACCTTGCATAAAAGCAATTACATCAAAATCAACAGCTATTATATCCCCTATATAACATCCTTTGTCTTTTAAATAAGGTTCTAATGCATGAGTTGAAGGAGCAAATTCTTCCCTAAACTTTTCAACTGTATTTTCCTTATTGGCTTTTTTTAGTAATTCTACAACATCGAAAGCTAAATCAAACCTAGTTTCTAGAGGTTCTTCTAGGTCCTTATCAGAGAGATTTTCCCAACCTAGCCTATCCCCTTTTTCTACAAAAGCATTTATCTTGTTTGCATATTCTTTTCCTTGTTGATCCCACTTTTCTTGGAGTGTTTCCTTATTCATAGTTTTATATTTTTAATTATCATCGTTGGTTTGAAACTGATTTAAGCTTTGCCAATATTTATCTTTAAAGATATAGTAGCTTACAGTGAAGCGATCTTGGTAATTAGGTATCCATTTATCTAAAAAACGCGAAACTTCCCTAAATTCTTTACATGGTAAAAAAATACTACAACTTCCGTCCGAAACTTTGCGTGCGGCATTTAAATACCCTTCATGGTCTTTTAAGTTTAAGGCCAAAGAATCCTCCATATCATAAATAAGCTGATAGTCTTCTTTATTAGGTAGACCATTTTCAATAGGATCAAAGTCTATCACTACTTCCACCATCCAAGGGTGAGAAGCCTTTGCATCCCAAGAAAGTAAAGTTTTATTTACTACCGCTAAGATTACAGCTCCTTCTGGATTTGTTCCCTGTAAAGAAGAGTACATATCTTTATCTGTATTGTAGCGGGTACCTTGGTATTTCTCTACAAATTCACTTTCTCTATATTGTAAATATCCCTTTAGTTTATCCATCGGAATTAATTCGTGATCTGCTTGATCAAAACTACATACTTGTAAATTATCAATAAGAGAAACGCTCTTTAATTCCCCTAAATAATTATCTATAAATAAACTTACTCCATTTAGTATGTTATCATGATCTTCCTCTTTAAAATCCGAATATGCCACTACAATACTTACGTAATCAGGGAAATCCGGATAAATTGGTGAAAAGAAAGCCATCTTTTCCGCCTCAAAGACATACCCATGAATATCAATACCTAAATCATTCACATCAATCTCCGGTTTTAAAGCGGTAAAGCGCCAATTCTCTAATTCAGGAGCAGCTTTAATTAAATCCTCAATAAAAGTTATATTATTTACATATCCATCGGCTGTTAATATAAGTTCGGCTTGCTTTTCACTGTACATTCCTGTGAAATAGAAGATATCCTGTCTTAACTCAGCTAATTTTTCTGCTAATTGAGATAGAAACTCCTCTTCTATTTTATCTCTGTCTTTAGAGTTTACAATCTGCCAGAAATTATTTTGATTTTCAAGGAACCAATCCCAAAACTGTTTTGAATCTGATTCTGCCTTTGAATTTTGCTCTTTCATACTAGTTTTTTATATTTTAAAGATTGTCATTAACAATCATTTGTTACACGTATTTCTCCAACTAATTTTATGGTATAATCCTCTTTAACCTTTTGGCTTAAAAAAAGTAAGTAATTATCACTTTCATAAAAGTCTGTAGCATTGATTAGAAGATCTAAGCCCTTGTCTTGATTAATATCGCCAGCCCATATTACATAAGGAAGAATTGACTCTATTTGCTGAGCTTGAAAAAGGACAACTGTTTCTTTATTAGGTAAAATAAGCGTTAAGCTATAATCCGTAATATTATTATTTAACCATGTCATTGGATCTTGGTTTTCAATAAACTCACTCGGGTATTGTTCCCCCTGATAGTCCATTACAACTCCACTAGCCTCTAGTATATATTGCCCTTGGCTTGTCTCTATACTATATCTTTGTCCTGGCAACAAAGAAATACTCTGTGCGAGAGTAGTAGGCTCTAAGGATCTTTGAGCAAAGTCAGTAAAAAAAACTGCGCTTTGTTTTGTCTTAGACCCAATAAGTAGAGCATCCTCCCCTACGCAATCATCAAAGGTATAGGTTAAGGTGAAATCAGCTTTTGTAGTAAACCATTTCCCACTAACACTATCTCTGGAAAGTTCATACCAATTATCTGTGTCTAATCCCTGTGGGTATCCTTGACTCTCCTTTCTATAATAGGTTGGTATTAATAATTTAACCTGTTCTACTACTTCATTAGGACTTTGTTGTATGGAATTGTTTTCTAAAGCAGAAGTCTCTTCTACCCTAGCAACTGTATCATTAACCTGAATTATTTCAGTTTTATCCGATTTGCTAGCATTACTTTGGCAGCCTATAACACATACTATACAAAATAAAACTAGTAGTGTAACCCTCTTGATTTTTACCATGAGCTCAATATTATGACAATTATTATTCTATGTGAAGACTCCATTTTACATCCATAAGCGAAATCTTGATAGGGCAATATTATACTATTTTTTAGTTTTTTAGAATTATTAAAACCTAAAACCAGACCTAAAGGACTAAAAATACCTGAAAACAACTAGGTCTTTACCCACTTTAAGAACTTAAATTTACCTTAACTTAGCTAAAGTTACTTTATAAAGTTATAAATAATAAAAGAAAACAGGAGTTGTTTTTTACTAGAAAAACATAATTTTTACAAACACTTTAAAAATGAAAGATCTAAAAGTAATTATAGCTTTATTTTTTATTACAACATCTGCCTTGGCTCAAGTACAAAAAAGCCAAAAGTGGACTATATTCTACAACCAGGACTCCACCAAAGTTGGCTATAAAGGTGCAAATGGAACTATAGAAGTAGAACCTATAGAAACTATTATAGCTCCGCCCTATTATTTTGATAATATTATTGCCGTAATACAACTTGAGCAAGATAAAATTAAAAGCTATTACCTAAGTAAATCAGGTAAAGAGATAGCTAGAGATAGTCTCTATTATTTTGATAATCAACCAGATTGTGAAAGGGAAGGATTTATACGTTTTAAAGATCCTATATCTCAGAAAGTAGGACTAATTAATGCCTTAGGTCAAGTAGTTATTCCAGCCCAATATGATGAGCTATCTAAGGTGAATAACCATTTATTAGTTGGATTATTAAATGCAAAAAGAGTTGTCTATAATAAAGAAAACTCTACAGGTGATTCCCACTTTTATTTCAAAGGAGGTAAAAGAGTATTAATAGACACCACTAACACTATTTTAATTGAGAATTTTGATAGTCAAAACAAGCTTAATCTTTTTACTCTACAAATAAGTGATTCCCCAACACAGCAAAGTAATCGAATAAGTTTTGAGGCTAAGGATAATAGCTATTATAGTTTTATAGATGATCAAAAGGACTTCTCTATTTGGCTTAAAGAGGATTTACTAAAAAATCTGAACAAACAAAAACTGCTTAGTTCTAGTTTTGATTCTATTGTTTGGCAATCTAATAAGGGCTGGAAAACAACTGATAAACAAGAATTTATAGATAATAACTATCAGGCGATTAAAGAATGCCTGCTCCAACTCACTAATGAGAAAAACACCTATGCTATTTATAGAGATGGTTTGAATCCCTATCTTTTTGATCCAAATACCTATAGAGAGTACTTTGATAATTGTCAAGACTCAAAACAAGATGAGTTCCCTACTTTTAGTCTAGTTATTAATATGGAGGAGAATTCTAAACTAACCCAAAATTTCTTTGAATTTCTTTTAACTAAAGAAGGATATAAATTAATAACAGTCACCATTAGAAATAGGCAGCTATTATAGTTTATAAACATTAAAAGTACTACATAAAAAGACCGCCAAAGTATGAGCTGGCGGTCTTTTCTTTTTTAAATTTTATTTTCTACAATTGTTTCAATCACCTCTGGGTTAATTAAAGTAGATACATCTCCAAATTCTTTTTGTTCGCCTTGAGCAATGGAACGCAATATTCTACGCATAATCTTTCCACTTCTAGTTTTTGGCAAACTATCCACAAACTGAATCTTATCTAACTTAGCAATTGGCCCGATGTGGCTGGAAATCATATTGTTGATTTCTTTTTTAAGGTTTTCCCTATCTCTATATTCTCCTTCTAATTTTAAAGTAATAAAACCATAAAGCGCATTCCCTTTGACATCATGAGGATAACCAACAACAGCAGATTCTGCTACAGCTGGGTGCTCATTGATAGCATCTTCAATTGGAGCACTTCCTAAGTTATGTCCTGATACAATAACTACATCATCTGCTCTTCCTGTAATACGGTAATACCCCACTTCATCTCTTAATGCACCATCTCCTGTAAAATACATTCCTGGAAATTGAGAGAAATAAGTATCCTGATAACGCTTATGATCTCCCCAAATGGTTCTTGCCATGGATGGCCATGGAAATTTAACGCATAATGATCCATCTACTTGGTTATCACTAATTTCATTTCTTTTTTCATCCATTAAAACCGTTTGTATACCAGGTAATGGCAAAGTAGCATAGGTTGGTTTAGTTGGAGTTAGAAAAGCTAAAGGGGAAATTAAGATACTTCCCGTTTCAGTTTGCCACCATGTATCTACAATAGGACATCTTTTCTTTCCAACATGATCATTATACCAGTGCCAAGCTTCTTCGTTAATTGGTTCACCAACAGATCCTATTACGCGTAGTGAAGATAAATCATGACTATTTACATAACTATAATCCTCTGTCATTAAAGAGCGTATAGCAGTTGGAGCAGTATAAAATTGGGTTACTTTATATTTATCAATTACATCCCAAAAGCGGCTTGGGGATGGATAGGTTGGTACACCTTCAAACATAATAGTAGTTCCTCCATTTAATAAAGGACCATATAGAATGTAGGAGTGCCCAGTAATCCAACCGCAATCTGCAGTACACCAAAACACGTCGTTTTCTTTGTGATCAAATACATTTTTAAATGAATAGGCGGTTTGTACCATGTATCCAGCTGTAGTATGTACCATTCCCTTTGGAGTTCCTGTAGATCCTGAGGTGTACAAGATAAATAAAGGATCCTCTGAATCCATAACCGTAGCTACATTATTATCAGAGGCCTTTTCTAAAAGTTCCTCTAGCCATAAGTCTCTACCAGGTTTCATCTCTACAGGACTGTTAGTGCGTTTTACAACTAACACCTTATCTACTTCAGGGCAAGATTCTAAAGCTTGGTCTACAATTGTTTTTAAATCAATTTGCTTACTTCCTCTAAAGCTACCATCACTTGTAATAACCACCTTAGCTCCACAATCATTCACTCTTTTGGCAATTGCCGAAGAAGAGAAACCTGCAAATATTACACTATGCACTGCTCCAATCCTAGCACATGCAAGCATACTAACAGCTAGTTCAGGAATCATTGGTAAATAAATACAAACCCTATCCCCTTTTTTTACGCCCAAATCTTTTAAGACGTTAGCCATTTTACATACTCTTTGATATAGATCTTGGTAAGTAATAATTTGCTCTGGTTCACTAGGATTATTCGGTTCGAAGATAATGGCAGGTTTGTCGCCTTTTTTAGAAAGATGTCTATCTATACAATTCTTTACAATATTTAATTTTCCATTTACAAACCATTTAAAATGGGACTCATCAGTATCAAAGGAAAAGGTCTTATCCCAACCTTGGTACCAGACGAAGTTTTCCTGGGCAATTTTATCCCAGAACTTCCTTGGTTCACGAACGGATTTCTTATAATGTTTAAAGTACTGTTCTAGATTTTCAATTTTATAATAACTCATAATTTAAAAACACTTTTTGGTTGATTGGTTAATGTTGGTCCTTAAATATAACATAAAGCCTATAAAATACAAAAGGAGATACTGCTTTTTATGTAAAAAAACAGTATCTCCTTTATATTTATCTAACTTTAAACTTATAAAGTCACTATTAATTGCTTTGCTTGCTCGAACTCAGTAACAATTTCGTTGATAATATTCTCCACAGAATCTACCTTATCGATCATAGAAGAAATTTGTCCTACTTCTAATTCACCTTGCTGTAAATCTCCTTCAAACATTCCTCTTTTTGCTCTAGCTCTCCCTAAGTAGTCTTTTAATTTCTCTACGTCTGGACCGTTTTGGTAAATTTCCTGCAGGCCTTGGTAGAATTCATTTTTAATAAGACGCACTGGAGCTAACTCTTTTAAGCTAAGTGCTGTATCTCCTTCTTGAAGTGTAGTTACTAGGTTTTTAAAATCAGCGTGAGCAGAACTTTCCAAAGAAGCCACAAAACGCGTACCCATTTGAACTCCCTGAGCTCCTAATACCATTGCAGCTAACATCGTTTTTCCTGTTCCAATACCTCCAGCTGCTATAACTGGAATATCTACTGTTTTACAAACATTAGGAATAAGAGTAAGTGTGGTAGTTTCCTCACGCCCGTTATGTCCACCTGCTTCAAAACCTTCTGCAACTACTGCATCTACACCAGCTTCTTGTGCTTTCAAAGCAAATTTAGCCGAGCTAACTACGTGAACTACGGTAATACCATGATTCTTTAAAATCTTAGTCCATGTTTTAGGATTCCCTGCAGAGGTAAACACTATTTTAACACCTTCGGAGATTACTATATCCATAATTTGCTCCAAATTTGGATAAAGCATTGGAATATTTACTCCAAAAGGTTTATCGGTTGCTTGTTTACATTTTCTAATATGTTCTAATAGAACATCTGGGTACATAGACCCTGCTCCAATTAGTCCAAGACCACCTGCGTTACTTACTGCACTTGCTAATTTGTATCCACTATTCCAAATCATCCCACCTTGGATAATTGGGTGTTGAATACCAAAGAGTTCACAAATTTTATTCATATTTTATTTTTGGTTGTTTATACTTTGGAAATCACTCCTGAGCCAATTAATTGCTCATCGATATGCCAAGATACAAACTGACCTTCGGTAATTGCAGATTGAGGTTGCTCAAATTCTACATACATCCCGCTTTCTACTTTATGTAGAGTAGCTTTTTGTAAAGCTTGACGATATCTAATTCTTGCTAATATAGACATTGTTTGCCCCGCTTCCAAAGCTAAATCTTCTCTAATCCAATGAATTTCGGATTCTTTTACAAATAATACACTATGAAATAGTCCAGGGTGTTGATTTCCTTGACCAGTATAGATAATATTTTCCTTAACATCTGTTGCAATAACAAATAAAGGTTCTACAGTCCCTCCAACATTTAAACCTTTTCTTTGTCCTGTTGTAAAGAAATGGGCTCCATAATGATCCCCTACTTTTTTACCCATAGATGGTTCATAAACAAAAGCTTTAGCTCTTAGATGTAACTGCTCTTCTAAACTAAGGTTTTCAAAATCCTTATTTTGTTCAAAAACATTTGCGTTTTTAGGAATCTCATAAATAAAACCATCTTTAGGTTTTAACTGTTGTTGCAAGAATTCTGGCAATCTAACTTTACCAATGAAACATAACCCTTGAGAGTCTTTTTTATCTGCTGTTATAAGATCCATTTGTGCAGCAATTTCTCTTACCTCTGGCTTTAAAAGCTCCCCTACTGGAAATAAGGCTTTACTTAATTGCTCTTGAGATAATTGACATAAGAAATAAGACTGATCTTTATTTGGATCTACCCCCGCTAGCAACTTATACACCGTTTGCTCGTTACCATCTGCATCAATAATTGTTTCTGCCTCTTTTCTGCAATAATGTCCAGTTGCTACATAATCCGCTCCTAAACTCAATGCTATTTTCATAAATACATCAAATTTAATTTCGCGGTTACAAAGCACATCAGGATTAGGAGTACGACCATTTTCGTATTCCTTAAACATATAATCTACAATCTTATCTTTATACTGTTCACTTAAGTCAACAGTTTGAAATGGTATACCTAATTTTTCGGCTACAATTAAAGCATCATTGCTATCTTCTAACCATGGACATTCATTAGAAATGGTCACAGAATCGTCGTGCCAATTTTTCATGAATAACCCAATAACTTCATATCCTTGTTCTTTCAGTAAGTAAGCGGCTACACTTGAGTCTACACCACCTGAAAGACCTACTACTACTCTTTTCATAAATATTTTTATCTATAAAATAAGCTGCAAAAATACGCAATTAAAAAAACAATACATACTGTTTTGATAAAGCTTTAACCAAGAAGAATACTCACTTGTTTTATTCCTATGACTACCATTCAAAAATCAGAACCACCTTATGGCTCTTAAGTTCTTTAAATCCTACCTCATTTAGAGTTTGAATTACTTATCTAACAACTAGATATAAGGTTACTTTAAGTATAATATTTTACTAGCAGAATAGCGGCTTGTACATTTATAAATGAAAAAAGCCCTTGAAGTAATTTACTTCAAGGGCTTTTTATTTATTTAATAAAGACTAGGTAAGATTATTTCTTTCCTTGTTCTTTTAATCTTTGTTGTTCTTGGGCTTGCTCCATCATCTCTTGCATTTTGCGTTGGAATCTACCTTTTGGACGTTTTTTAGTTTTGTTCTCTTCGATGATAGCTTTAATCTTATCTTCTTTTACAATGTGGTTTTTAATTACATACATAATTCCAATTGTAATAGAGTTAGATACGAAGTAGTATAAACTCAGTCCTGATGCGTAGTTGTTGAAGAAGAATAACATCATCACTGGAGAGATGTAAATCATAATCTTCATTAATTTACCCATATCAGGCATTCCTTCTTGTTGAGGCGCTGACATTTGTTGATCCCCTGTTGTCATCTTCATATAGATGAAGATTGCTATAGAAGCTAAAATTGGGAATAAACTAATATGGTTACCGTAGAATGGAATTGTAAAAGGTAAAGAAATTACCGAATCATAAGACGATAAGTCATCTGCCCAAAGGAAGCTCTTCTGACGTAAAGCAAATACAGAAGGGAAGAATTGAAATAAAGAATAGAAAATCGGAATTTGCAACACTGCTGGAATACATCCTGCCATAGGGTTAACCCCTGCTTTAGAATATAAATTCATTGTCTCTTGTTGCTTTTTCATCGGATCATTCTTAAACTTCTCGTTTAATTCTGTAATCTCTGGACGAATAGCTTTCATCTTAGCTTGAGAAACGTAACTCTTATACGTCAATGGAGAAATCAATAAACGTACAATAATCGTTAAAACGATAATCGCTACTCCATAAGATGGAATAAATGATGTTAAGAATCCGAAGATTGGAATAAATAAGAAACGGTTTAACCATCCAAATATTCCCCAACCTAATGGCATAATCTCATCTAAGTTACGATCGTATGAACTTAAGATTTTGTAATCCGATGGACCAAAATAGAAATTCATATCATAATTCAATTCTCCGTTGCTATAAGCTAAAGGAAACTCTGCATTGAATTCTTTTGTAAACTGAGCATCATCTGATTCATCTGAAGCTAGATTAATAAAAGAAACTTTAGCATCTGCAAAGTTTTTGTCTGTTAAAAGAATTGAAGTAAAGAAGTGTTGTTTAAATGCAATATAACTAACATCTTTAACTGTTTTATCTTCTCTAGAACCACCAGCACCTAAATCATTATCCTTACCATTTTCGTATTCATAATATAAATTAGTATAACGATTCTCGTAAGAAATACTCTTTTCGTTACGGTATCCTTTTAACCACCAATCTACTTTAGGAGCTTTATTTAAATCTACAATTTTATTAAGTCCAACACTACGAATAGAAAAATCTAACATGTAGTTGTTTGGCTTTAATACATAGCGATATTCTAAGTACTGCGTCTCAGAAGCTTTTAAACGCATAGAAAGAACTTGATTCTCTCCTTCTTTGCTTAACTCTGGTTCGAAATATAAATCAGAGGTGTTAAAAACTCTATTATCGTTTGTGTATAGCTCTAAATTAAGACTAGAATTATGGTCTTTAATTAGTTCAACTAATTGACCAGAGTTTTTACTAAAACGTTCAAAGTCGTTAACTGTTACGTTAGATAAATATCCACCTTTGTTAGCAACATGTAAAGTAAGTAAATCACTCTTTAATTCTGTAGTTTCATCTTGTGCAGATGGCAACATAGCACTGTAAGCAAATGAACCTAATGCAGCACGTAAAGCTTCCGAAGCTAAAGAGTCGTTTGCTTGAATGGTGCCTAAAGCTTGTTCAATACTCTTAGTTTGGTTTTCCTTTACTAATTCTTTTTGTGCTAATTCAGCATCTTGTTTCATAGCATCTTGCTCTTTGTTCATGTTATTCAACATCAACCATATAAGCAATCCGGCAATAATAATAAAGCCTACAATACTGTTACGATCTAATTTTTTTTCTTCCATTACTTCTTTTGTAATTGATCAAATGATTTTGAAATTATTCTATATATAAGAGCCTTTTAAAATAAATTAATTGCTTAATTTATTTTGAATGGCAGCTTGTACAAAATTTACAAATAGAGGATGCGGGTTTGCAACTGTACTCTTGTATTCAGGGTGAAATTGAACCCCTACAAAGAATGGGTGCTTCTCTAGCTCCACTATTTCCACTAAACCAGTTTCAGGATTTTTTCCAGAGGTAATTAAACCACCTTTAACGAAATCTTCTAAATATTGGTTATTGAATTCATATCTATGACGGTGACGCTCATTGATTAAATCTTTATTATAGATTTGGTGTGCCTTTGTATTTGGCTCAATTTGACAATCCCATCCACCTAGACGCATTGTACCTCCTTTGTTTGTAATTTCTTTTTGTCCTTCCATAAAAGTAATTACAGGATATTGGGTACTCTCGTTTACTTCCGTAGTATTAGCCCCTTTAAAACCTAACACATTACGTGCAAACTCAATAACAGCCATTTGCATTCCTAAACAAATTCCTAAAAATGGAATATTGTTCTCTCTTGCATATTTTACTGTTTCTATTTTTCCTTCTATTCCTCTTGAACCAAAACCAGGTGCAACTAAAACAGCGTCTAAGTTATGTAACTTATCTGCTACGTTGTTTGCAGTAATAGCATCAGATTGAATAGAAATAATATTTACTTTACATTCATTTTGTGCTCCACCGTGTACTAAAGCCTCTAAAATAGATTTGTAAGAATCTTGTAATTCTACATATTTACCTACAAGTCCAATATTCACAATGTGCTTTGGATTCTTTAAACGGTGTAAAAATGCATTCCATGAAGTTAAATCCGGTGTTGTTTTCTCTGGTAAATCTAATTTTTTAAGAGCTACCTTATCTAAACCTTCTTCTAACATTAAGTTAGGAACTTCATAGATAGTTGAAGCATCAATACTTTGAATAACAGCCTCTGGCTTAACGTTACAGAATTGAGCTAATTTTTGACGAATTTCCGTAGTTAAATCATGCTCTGTTCTACATACTAATATATCTGCTTTGATTCCACTTTCCATTAATGTTTTAACAGAGTGCTGAGTTGGCTTAGTTTTAAGCTCACCTGCAGCTGCTAAGAATGGAACAAGAGTCAAATGTACAACAATTGCATTGTTATCTCCTAATTCCCATAAAAGTTGACGTACAGACTCGATATAAGGAAGAGATTCAATATCCCCTACTGTTCCACCGATTTCTGTAATAACAATATCGTATTCACCAGACTTACCTAAAAGCTGCATACGCTCTTTAATCTCATTAGTGATATGAGGAACTACTTGAACGGTTTTACCTAAAAACTCTCCTCTTCTCTCTTTTTCAATAACAGACAAATAAACGCGACCAGTTGTAACGTTATTTGCTTGAGAAGTAGGAACGTTTAAAAAACGCTCATAGTGACCCAAATCTAAATCCGTCTCAGCTCCATCATTTGTTACGAAACACTCTCCATGCTCATAAGGGTTTAGAGTACCTGGATCCACGTTAATATAAGGATCAAATTTTTGAATAGTTGTCGAGTACCCTCTAGCTTGTAGTAATTTAGCTAAAGATGCTGCGATGATTCCTTTTCCTAAAGAAGAGGTTACCCCTCCTGTGACGAATATATACTTAGTTTGTTTCATTAGTTGTTTATTTGTTGTGTCATTAAGAATAAAACGTGGCAAAACTACAACTTTTCGCTCTATTGTTCTAATTTTAGTTTATCTAAAAAACAGATTAAATTTTATTTTAAAGAAATATTAGCAATCTAAAACATTTACGTTAGTCATTATTAAGAGTTTAGCATATAGCCATTGCTAGGCTATAAAAAGTTCGAATTATTTAATGAAATGTTAAAAAAAAATATTACTTTTAATTTTTTAAATGTAATTATACTTATAATCCTTATTAAAAAACTTTTATGTTCCAATCATTTTTTCAACATTCCCTTACCTCATTTATGACAATATTCCCTGTCTTAAATCCAATTGGGGTGGCTTTTATCGTTAATTCCTTCTTTGGAAACTTAACAGAAGCAGAGCGAAATTACTGTACAAAACGATTAGTATACTTTAGTTTTATACTCTGTGTTATCTCCTTGTTACTAGGTCAATTAATTTTAATGGTATTTCATTTATCTATTCCCATTGTACAAGTAGGTGGTGGATTTTTAATTTGTAAAACAGCAATGGACTTACTAAATGACAAAAAAGCTAGTGATAAAAGTAGTACGGCAGTAGATGATCAAGAATCTATGAGAAGTAAATTATTCTATCCTCTTACCTTTCCAATAGTAGTAGATGCAGGAACTATCTCGGTTATTTTTGCTTTAGCAGCCAGTTCTTACAGTAAGCAATTTGAAGCTACAGTAGAAAACTTTGGTGCTATCCTAGTTGGAATTATACTTTGTTGTGCGCTTTTTTATGTTTTTACCTATTCTGCTTTTAATATTACACAAAGAATTGGGGCAACAGGAGCAAACGTTATTAATAAGATGTGTGCGTTTTTCACTTTTTGTGTAGGATTAAACGTAATTTACGAAGGAATCATGGCTTTAATTAAGACTCATACAGCTTAAATCCAAGACCATACCACATAAATATAGGAGTTTTACTCCACACTAAATAAAGTAGCCATAAAGAGTTAAGCAAAATTTAATTCTCTTTATGGCTATTTTTTTAGAACAATTTGCATTTTAGTCGATATAAATAAGAATTATATTTTTGAGCAATTAGCAATACATTTACATATATCATAAAAATCGTTGGTTTTTACCCTTTCTAAATGCAGTATTACTTAGTAATTAAGTATTTTTATTGCATTTAATTTAATTTTGAAAAGAATATACTTACCTTTGCAGCAAATTAAATAACCAATGAAAGAAAACTCAAACAACACAAAGGTTAAAAGAGCATTAAAAGCCAGACACCTCTCCATGATTGCTATTGGAGGATGTATTGGTACTGGTCTATTTATGGCTAGTGGAGAAGCGATTCGTTCTGCAGGTCCAGGTGGTGCACTTTTAGCATATGCAGCAATCGGTATAATGGTATATTTTTTAATGACCTCTTTAGGAGAAATGGCTACTTATTTACCAGTATCCGGATCCTTTAGTACATATGCCGCGCGATTTGTAGATCCTTCCTTTGGTTTTGCTCTTGGGTGGAACTATTGGTTTAACTGGGTTATTACCGTAGCAGTAGACGTTTCTATCGCCGCAATTGTAATATCCTATTGGGCACCTTTAGCCTTTATACCTACATGGGGATGGAGTTTAATCTTCTTTGCCATTATAGTTGGCTTAAATATGCTCTCTGTTAAAGCTTACGGAGAATCAGAATATTGGTTTGCCTTAATTAAGGTTGTTACCGTAGTTATCTTCCTTATCGTTGGGCTTTTAACCATATTTGGAATATTAGGATCAGAATATATAGGATTTGAGAATTTTACAATAGGAGATGCCCCTATTTTAGGAGATGGATTCTCTTCTCGTTTTCTAAGTGTATTAGGAGTGTTTTTAATTGCTGGATTCTCTTTCCAAGGAACAGAGTTAATCGGAATTACAGCAGGTGAGAGCGAAAATCCTGAAAAAAATATTCCAAAGGCAATCAAACAAGTATTTTGGAGAATATTGATATTTTACATCTTAGCTATATTTGTAATTGGATTAATCATACCTTATACGAGTCCTGATTTATTAGGAGCAGACGTACATGAAATTGCGAAGAGCCCTTTTACATTAGTATTTGAAAAAGCACATTGGGCTTTCGCAGCAGCACTTATGAATGCGGTAATTCTAACTTCAATCTTATCTGCAGGAAACTCAGGGATGTACGCCTCAACTCGTATGTTATATGCTATGGGAAAACAAGGTATGGCTTTCAAATCTTTTGAAAAAACCAACAAACAAGGAGTTCCAGTACTAGCACTAGCAGCAACAGCATTAGTAGTATTTTTAATTTTCTTACTTCAAGCAAATTTTGAAAACGCTGTAGACTACGTTTTAGCTGCCTCAGGATTGACTGGATTTATAGCCTGGCTTGGAATTGCACTTAGCCACTATAGATTCCGTAGAGCTTATGTTGCACAAAACAAAGACGTTAATAAATTAGTATACAAAGCAAAATGGTTCCCTTTTGGACCAATACTAGCCTTAGTACTGTGTATTTTAGTTATAATAGGACAAGACTCTCAATTAATTTTTGAGGGTGTAGTAGATGTAAGAGCCATGTTAATTACCTATATGGGAATACCATTCTTTTTATTCTTCTACATCTATCATAAGATTAAATTTAAAACAAAGCTAATTCCATTAAAAGAGGTTGATTTATCTCAAAATGAGGATTAGAATACCTCCAAAAACTATGATTAAACAAAAAGTGCTCCTTGATTTATTTTCAAGGAGCACTTTTATTTTATAATAAACTTATTCTTTTGTCTTTACTTTTTCCCAATACTCTTCCATTTGTTCGGGGCTTATATCACCTATGGAATGATTATCCTTTTGGGCTAACTCTTCCATAGCACCAAAGCGTCTAATAAACTTCTTATTGGCCAATTCTAAAGCGTTTTGAGCGTCTATACCTATATGCCGAGCATAATTTACCATTGTAAATAAGATATCTCCAAATTCAGCCTCCATATTAGCCTTATGCCCGTTTTGTTGTTCTATATTGAACTCATTGAGCTCCTCTTCTATTTTTAACCATACTCCATCTGTATTGGGCCAATCAAAACCTACCCCACTAGCCTTTTGCTGTATCCTAGAGGCTTTAATTAAGGCTGGAAGTCCTTTAGGAACTCCTGAAAGAACAGATTTATTTCCTTCCTTAAGTTTTAGTTTTTCCCAATTTTGCTCCACTTGCTCGCTAGACTCTACATCTATATCACCATAGATATGAGGATGTCTAAAAACTAATTTATCACTAATAGAATCTGCTACATCTTTAATATCAAAAGCATCCGATTCACTTGCTATTTTAGCATAAAACATAATATGCATTAATACATCACCTAGTTCTTTTTTAAGCTCCTGGGGATCCTTGTCATCTATAGCATCGGCTAGTTCATAAACTTCTTCGATAGTTAAGTTCTTTAAGCTCTGCCAGGTTTGCTTTTTATCCCAAGGACACTTCTGTCTTAGCTCATCTAAAATATCCAATAGTCTTCCAATGGAAGCTAATTTTTCTTGTTTACTATGCATGTTTTTTTTTCAAAGAGTTATAAAAATACAAAAAGCCTAGTTACTAAAAGTATCTAGGCTTGAAAATCTTCTTATATCAAGATTAAATCAGAT
Organism: Myroides sp. LJL116; assembly: GCF_054871685.1. Lineage (NCBI taxonomy): Bacteria > Pseudomonadati > Bacteroidota > Flavobacteriia > Flavobacteriales > Flavobacteriaceae > Myroides > Myroides sp. LJL116. Next base: position 55,625 of record NZ_JBTXLR010000003.1, on the reverse strand, counting down.
TATTGAGCTGTTGCTTCTTCTTTGAATGCAGCTTCAATCATTCCTCTTTTTTGAAGAATGTTGTACCAGTTTAAAACTTTTTTGATATCAGAGGCATACACTCTTTCTTCGTCAAATTCTGGTAAAATTTCTCTAAAATAAGTAACCAATGTAGGGTTGTCTTCTTTATGAGAAATAGCCTCTCCGTTGTTTTCTTTTTTTGCAATGTTTTTGAACACTTCAAATAACTTCACTTCGTCACTATATGTATAGATTGAAATTTCTGATAATAAACTTACGTTGTTTCTTAATCCAACTGTGCTCTTCTTACCATCAGCCAAAGATTCTGCAACGAATCCTGTACGAGTCTGCACTAATAACTCATATAAACCTGGTTTTCCTGAAATAGCTAATACTTTTTCTAAACTCATTTTTTCTAAATTTTCACATTAAGAGTTACAAATATCTTAATTTGTAATTAATAAACAACTTATTTATCTACCTTTTTTCTTTGAGAATTTCATTTTATACTCTGTAAAGATTTTTCCTTCCAAAATATTTGTCAACTTCTTTGAAATAAGTTTCTTTTTTAATGTAGATAATTTGTCGGTAAATAAAACACCTTCAATATGATCGTATTCATGTTGAATAACTCTAGCTGCCAATCCGTCAAAGCTTTCTGTATGCTTTACGAAATTTTCATCGTAGTATTCAATAGTAATCTTCTCTTTTCTTTTTACATTTTCGTGTACATCAGGAATACTTAAACAACCTTCATTAAAACTCCACTCTTCACCTTCTTCTTTTAGAATCTTAGCGTTGATAAAAGTCTTTTTAAAGTTCTTTAAAAACTCGATTTCCTCGGCTGTGTTATCCTCCATCTCAGCAAATGGCGCTGCATCGATTACAAATAAACGAATTGCTAGGCCAACTTGAGGCGCAGCCAAACCAACTCCACTAGCAGAATACATAGTCTCATACATATTGCTAATTAATTGATCTAAATTGGGATAGTCTGGGGTAATTTCCTGAGCTACTTGTCTTAAAACAGGGTCTCCGTACCCAACTATTGATAATATCATAATTTTATATTTTCACAAAATTTCAGATTGCAAAATTAGTGAAAAATAAACGAATAATTAATACTTCAAATTATTTTTCGAATTTAATTTGTTTTATATTGCTAGAGAAAATATAAATTCTCACCCCTAGTATTACCTACCTTAATTATGATGCTCAATAAAGCAATTAAGTTTACAGATGACTCCCATTTAGCGGGCGCCCTTAAGATCACTCTTTGTGGAGTTATTCCATTTCTAATATTTATGCCTTATCAAGAGTTTAATTGGGCCTTTGCAATGGCAGTAGGCGCCCTTTTAACAGCTCCTGTAGATATTCCCAGTAATATCAAAGATAAAATAGGTGGTTTACTTGTTGGAGCCTTTACAGTTCCAGCTGTTACCCTTGTATTATCTCTAACTTTAGGGCATTGGTTTTTTTATCCAGTATTTGCTTTTGTGTTTTTCTCCTTAAGCATGATTGCTGTTTATGGACACAGGGCAAACCTACTTTCCTTTAGTGGCTTATTAGCAGCGAGTTTAGGTCTTGCTTACGCTTATGAGGGACAACAGTTATGGATGCACGTATTGATGCTTTTATTAGGAGGCTTATTATATCTAGTGGTAGCTATTATTTTTTATTATGCCCGTCCAAGAAGGTATGGAGTTTTACTAACCTCCGATTGCATGGAGTTAACTTCTAAATATCTGAGATATAGAGCTAATTTGTGGAGTCCCGATGCGGATGTAACTCAGATTACTGCCGAGCAACTTAATATTCAAATCCAATTAAATGAAGTACACGAGAACTTAAGAGAATTTGTAGTTAGAAACAAAGCCAATACTGGAAACTCCTCTAATAACAGAAGACTTTTAGTGGCTTTTACAGCTTTAGTAGAAATCTTGGAGATAGCTGTTTCTAGTTCTTTTGATCACAAACGACTACAAGAACTTTTTAAAAGTGACCCTTCGATTATTAAAAACTATCAAAAACTAGCCTATGGCCTAGCCGATACTATTCAAACTATTGGAGAGTCATTGAACATGGGACTTAAATATGAGATACAAAGGGATTTATTATCGCAATTAGAATCCTTAGAGAAACAATTATCCGTGTTTTCGCATAAGGATACCTCTAAAGACAAACTAGAGGCTATTTTAATGTTTACCAATGTGCTTCATTATGCCCAAGAGCAAATCGATAAGATTATCATATTAGAGAGAACCTTAGTAGAAAAAGTCTTTACAAAAGATGTAGAAACAAATTTTAAGGATTTAGAGAAATTCTTAACCCCTGTTCACTACCAATGGCAAACTCTTGTAGAGAACTTAAACTTCAACTCCACTATCTTTCGTCATGCTACAAGACTTACTCTAACGGTTTTAGCTGGACTTATAATAAGTGAGGTTTTTAATTTACTTAATGGTTATTGGATACTATTAACCATTGTGGTTATTATGCGTCCTGGTTATGGTTTAACCAAACAGCGCTCTTTTGAAAGGGTAATTGGTACAGTAGCAGGAGGTTTAATAGCTTTTGGTTTACTTTATTTGATTCAAGAAAATGTACAAGTACTAGCCTATTTAGTTGTACTCTCCATGATCCTAGGTTATTGGTTTTCCCATACAGACTATAAAGTAGGTGTTACTTTTGTAACCATTTATGTAGTATTGATTTATGGTATTCTATCTCCAAATTTCATGGATTTATTAGTCTACCGAATTATAGATACTTTCATAGGAGCTTTACTAGCCTTTGGAGCCAATTATCTTCTATGGCCCTCGTGGGAATTCCTAAAAGTAAACGTGCATTTAGCAAATAGTGTGAAAGCCAATAGAGAATATGTAAAAGAAATATCTATACTTTATAATGAAAAAGGACAAGCTACTTTACCCTATAAACTAGCTAGGAAATATGCTTTTATCGAAACGGGGAACCTAATGGCTTCCTTCCAACGTATGATACAAGAACCTAAGAGTAAACAAACTCTACGTCCTGAGATTTATGAGCTTGCGGTTTTGAATCATACTTTCTTATCCACTGCTGCTTCCATTGGAGTATATGTACAATCTAGTGAGACTACAAAAGCTTCTGATGCCTTTAATACAGTAACCAATTATATTGATCAAAATTTAAAGCTATCCATTGATTTACTAGAGCAAGAAACTATTCCAACAGAATTAATTTCAGCTAAAAGCAAAGAAGACTACTCCATTAGTATTAACTATTTACAGCAGTTAAGAAAAAAGGAATTAGAGAGAACTTGTGTAGATCAAGAACAGCTTTCTGAATTGATGAAAGAATCAATCTTAGTAATTGAACAATTAAGTTGGCTAGCACAATTATCAGAGAAGATCCTTAAGGCTACAACTATACTTACTCAGAAAAAAAAGGAACATAAAGCATCTAGATCCTATATCTATAGTAGATATACGAAATTCAGTAGGAATTAATATAAAAAAGTGGCGTTTTACTATTGTAAAACGCCACTTTTCTTTTTAAAGTTTTAATCCCTATTCCTTACCTTGAGCGTAATCCTCTAGGTGGTTATATTTATCGGTTAATTTTCCCTGTTTGGTAATAGTAGCCTTTTCTAAAATACCATCTTTATCTTCATTGAAAAACGCAGGTAAAATCTGCTCAATAAAAACATCGCCAAAAGCCTGGGAAGAATCCTCAGGAAGAGCGCATGGTAAATTATCAATAGCCATAACTGTAATAGCAGCTGGATGTTCTAAATCCACTTCCGCATTCTCCCTAGGGTGGTAACCATAGAAAGGTTCCTCTATTGTGGTAGTGCGAATAGTAGCTTCAATTGGCCCTTGATCCACATCACAAGACACATCTCCAATTACTTTAATTTGATTTTTAGCAGAGTTCAGCATTTCTTTACTTAGAATCACTGGAGAACCTTTTTGAAAAAAGTGACCAGTAATTAAAATGTCGGCAACTTGTGCAAAACGCTCAAAATCACTTTCATATAAATCTGGGTTCTTATAAAAATCTTCTTTACTACCTTGCGTATTATCTTTTCGCTTATAATATTGTCCAGCATCTATTTGGGTGTAAACTGGACAGTCGTATTTATTAGAAAGAAACTTATCATAAGGTACTTTCTTTATTTTAGCTCCATCTAATACTTCCATTATTCCTTTAGCAACGTTACTAGTCCCTGTAACTACTATTTTGATAGGTGGAAAAAATTGCTTTTTCAAACGATAAATTAAATCATCTTTGGTTTTAAGAGTCTGTGGCGCAGCCAAAGTAAATAACTCATATTTTAAACCAAAAGCTCTAAGGGTATTATATGCCCCTACAATACCAGCGTATCTACCAAATCCAATGATTCTCTTATTTTGCTGGTTTACGAATGTTTCGTGATCCATTAATGTAATATTCTCTCTTAAGCAGGCCTGTAAAAGCCCGCGATTATGTATTTGCTTCTTTATAGTGTGCGAAAATAGGACATAGGTTTTATTTGGCAAGAGAAATTCAACAGGAATTTCCTTTAATCCTACAATAATATCACATTGTTGCAAATCCTGGCTCACTTGTATCCCTAAATCACTATAGGAATTATCGTCAAAAACCCTAACATCGGAAGATTCAACAATAATTTCTAGCCCCTTAAACTGCTCCATAGCTCTAATAATTTGCTCTGGAGTTAGCGCTACTCTTCGATCTGGTGGCGTTTTTCTTTCTTTAATAATTCCTAATTTCATAATGAATGATTTATTTGGTTAAAGTATAGGCCTGATTATCAAATATAAGCTAATTTGCTGGCGAAAACAAGATTTTTACTAGAGCTAAAATTTTGCTATGAATAAAAATTATCTTACTTTCGCAGCTATTACTACGAATTATTCTAATGGGGTCGATCGGTTTTGACAGCGAGTGGAATTAGTTAGTAAGCACGTCGAGCGTTGTTATGTAGCTCGTAAATATCATGTAACAAACTTTTTACACGGCGAAGAAAACTACGCTTTAGCTGCTTAATCTGAATTACAGTAAGATTTGCTTTTAGTTCTCACTAGGTGAGAAAGCTAAATTCCCTTAAAGAGCCTTTGTTTGCGGCGCTTTGTTGAAGGGAACCGTAATGTAAACATAGATTTGTTTTAGTCTTGACGACAGATCGAAACTTAAGAGACTAAGCTTTTAGTGGCTGTTTTTTGCCTAGCTAAAAGTCGAAAATTAAATAAAAAACTAAGCGTGTAGAAAGCTATCTGATTGCTTGTTTGGACCCGAGTTCGATTCTCGGCGGCTCCACAGAAAATAAAACAACCCCTTGATACCAAGGGGTTGTTTTATTTTAAAGCTTTTTTCGTATAGTTTTATCTTTCAAGAGCTTTTTGCAAAAGAACCATTCCAACATTTCCCAGGGAATGCTTTTTCTTGAAAGGTCAACATTTTGTCTATATAACTATAAGACTCTATTTATATTATTTTCTCTCAATCACATTTCTTTATAAAGTCTCGTATAGCCGTAGTGCGGGATTAGAAACACTTTATTTTCAGTTTAATAATATGTTTATTAATATACAGTTAATGCAAATTTAGCACAATAGCCTGAATTACGCTTATTCTATGTTATGCAAGCGATTTAATAACTTGTTTTGCGTTAGAAATAATTTCAATTTGTCTTTATCTTTCACTGATATTGTCACTTTTTTTCCGTTCTGCTTCTCTATAAATAGACCATATTCTGAATTTGTAATGTAACCCCAACCATATTTTCTAGAATAACGGATTCCCCAACCCAAAAAATCACTCAGTGTGGACAATTTAACAAGTTCGATTGTTTTTACGTCCTCCCAAGCTATTTTGTGTGATGTAAAAGGGGTGAATTTATAAACAATAGAATTGTCATTAATTTTCAAAACAAGCTTTGTAAATGCTAGGAAAACACCGATAAATAAAATACCTATGGCAAAATAAATTAAAGACTTATCCTCTTTATTGTTTAAGGAGTATAATAAGAATACAATAAATTGCACTATAAATATTGCTAAAATGAATTTTGGCATTCCTGTTTTTTCATTAAATGACTTCATATTTTAGTTCTTTAAATATTGATTTTATTGATACATAATTTTCGTAAAAACAGATTGTTAATTCCAGATATCTAGGTTAATCTCATTCAAAGCTGTATTCTTCTAAATTATTATCTCTAATATACTTAGATTCCCAATCATCATAATTTAGAGGAATTTCTATACTAATACCATTATTCCAATATTGATCACCATATATTGAGGTAGCTAAAGAACTTACAACTTTTATAAATACTACCGTTGGTTACGTATTGAGAAACATGGAAAGAACTAAACTGTTTAAAGACCCTATAATGATACAACGATTAGCTAAACTGGATAATATGCAATCCGAAAATAAAACTATATCCTACACGTACTCGATGATTTTATAAAATTCGTGAAGCTTAAAAATATAGCTGGGCTGTAAAGCAATAAAAAAACCGCTTCGATTCAAACGAGTTTTGTTGTTTCTAAACATCTTTGTAAATAGAATGCCCCTCATCTATAAAATTAACACCTTTCAATCCCGCATCCTCACAATGCTTTTTAAACTCTTCAGTGATTATAATATATGATTCGTGTTCTTCCATCCGCACAATACTCCTTGACCCTAATGAGTTTGGAATAATAAAAAGTTTCATTATTTTTAGTGTGCCATAAGATGTGTTTTCTGTGACACTCCTTTTTTCATCTAAACAGGGAAGTATATTTAGAATATTTATGGCGAAGAAATGATTATTCTTATTGCCTTTGGAATCTATAATTTCGGCATTAAAAAAATCAATTTCGCTATTTTCCAAATTTGAAAATAATTCTTTAAACTTTTGGCTTACTAATGGAGGACCAATGGTTGGCAACAAGTCGTAAGAATCAATATAACTATCTATCTTATCTACTTCATATCGCAGTACATCATCAGTCTCAATTTTTGTACCCTCTGTAAGGTCATATTGAGAGATGACATTTTGATCATCACTATACACAAAGGATATATCCCTTTTATAAAAATCAGAAAATTGAAAATACATATTACTTTTTTTTAATGACATCCTATTTTTTCTTGCCTTAGCCCTTGAGGTGTTTTTCCTCTTAGGTTATCAATTGCATCAGCGTACTGTTGTTGAGTCCATTTGTTCTTTTTACCTGTACGGGCTATTGCGTCTAACTCTGCTTGTATGTAACATAATCATTATTCCAACCATGACGAATACTTCTTACTGGATGTACTCCTGCATCTTCTCTTAATATGAAAACATTTTCAATATAAGACAAATCAGTTAAACATACTGATACACTATCATCAGAATCTACCCAATAAAAAGAATATATTCTCTTTAAAAATGATCAAATGGGTTTCCATACTCTTTTAATTTATTAAATAAATTTTCACCATTTGTTTTAATACCATCTCTATACTCCTCAGGCAATTTCTTTTCATATTTGGTTAGCCACAGGTTATATAATTCTTCCCATTTAGCAATTTGACTTTTTTTAATCAAAAGATTGGCATCTATACGATATCGCTCACACAGAAAAACAAGTATTTCAATTTCTGCCAATATTGCTAATCCAACATCACTGTCCTTTTTATAAATATCACATATTTTTTCTAATCTATTTCTTACTTTTTTAAATAATCTACCCCTTCAATAACTGCTGTATCATTTTCATAAACTTTACATCCAAAAATCCTTGTTTTCATATTTTTTTATTTTTCATATTCTTTTTTAACTCCTTTAGGCTTGACATATATCCTGTCAACGAAATCAATCAAAGGGTCTGTACTTTTTTTCTTCCCACCAACTGTCCAACGATCGCCTATTCTACCCTACACCTGTTTACATTTAATAATCCTGCTTTTGCTAATTGATCTTCAATTGACAATGATTTCATTTGATCTGATGTAAGTCTCTCATTAATTCTATTTCGTATTGATGCTCCCTCCATAGACCTTGCTTGATCATGATTTAAACCTTCAGCTAAAGTCTCCATATGGGCAAAAACTTTCACTCTTTCATGTTCTGATAAGCGATCTAAAGCAGTCCTACTTGTTATACCATAATACACAACATTGCCATTCTTGTCTAATAATTGATATACAAGTTCATCCAACCCAAACACATCCAAGCATCCCATAGGATCTCCTGCATACCTATATAGTGTAGGGTTACTACCTGCAAGACCGATTGTGTCTTGGCTGATGTAGTCCCCTTTTCTAAATCGTACTAACGCAAGCGGTTGTAGGCTAAGCCTGTTTAACTCCTCTTTTATATTTTTAAAATAAGGAGTCGTTGAATGCTAAAGCATTTCACTATCATAGCTCTGTTCCTTATAAAGATAGACAAAAACAAAAAAACAGTAGTAAATTATCTCTACTACTGTTTTACAATAAATATACTCTTTTGAATATTCCTTCAATTTTTTCACCACTATTTAAAGAACAATACCTCTTCTTCCCAATCCCTTAAAAAAATCTTATAATCCCATTGCTCTAGATCTATTCAAAGTCATCTTATCTTTTGAACCAGTAGAATAAATATTATCTACATCTGTATAAATCTTGTATAATAACTTTTCAAAAGTATGTCCATTTGGAGGTAAAGAAGTAGATAAATCACAATTTTCAAATGAAACAAATTCTTTAAAAAAGCAATTAGAAAAATCTACATTTTTCAAGCATGCTTTAGGGTCAGGATTAGAATCATAAATCCCATTAAAACTAATATCCTCCAATGTACCAGTAAACTTACAATTCTCAAAAGTACTATCATTAAATCTAACTCCTTTTATTTTCATATCTAAAAATTGGCAACCTTTAAAGATTGATGAAAACAGAGGTATTTTAATATTACATTTTTTAAAAATACAATTATTCAATAAAACTTTATTGCTAATAACATTTGTCCCATGAAACTTTACACTTTCAAAATGACAATCTTCAAAATATCCATTCTCATAATTCTTAACATCATCAAAAATAGTTCGAAAGAACAAACATCTTATAAATTTCACATTATACAAATGTGCACCATTAAAATTAGTTTTTGAAAAATCACATCCTTCAAAAGTAATGTTTTCTATTCTACTATTTTTTTCAAAATCTATTCCTACAAATTTTTTTTCCATGTATAATGATTTTAATCCCAATATTGTTTTGCATTAGCATTATATCTATCTGGACCAAACTTTCCTCTAGCAGTTACTGAGAGACCTAATCTAGCGTCATTTTCAACTTTTTGTTTAAAAATTGTATCTATTTGAGTTCCCATATACTTTTGTCTCTTTGACTCTGCTCTATTATTTGACCTTTCTATAGACATGACCTGTTTTTCTGTTAAGATAGCTTCTTGTCTTGCAGCATCAGCATGTGCTTGTAACTTTTTTTAACTTCTGCTTCATAACTACTGCTACTCTACCCAAACACATCCAACCATCCTGTAGGATCTCCTACATATCCATATAGCGTAGGGTTACCTCCTGCAAGACCTAGCGGGTCTTGACTGATAAAGTTCTCTTGTTCTGGATCGTAATAACGAAAACGGTTGTAAGCATGTCCTGTCTCGCGATCGTAGCTCTATCCTTGATAAAGGTAATCAAAAACAAAAAACCAGTAGCAAATCATCTCTTCTACTGCTTTTTACAATTATTCATCATCTACTAGGACATAATACAATCTATCAAAAAAATCTTCAAGACTGGTTTCTATTAACCATAAGTTTTGATATTTTGCCTCCTCAGGCATCACTTCTCCTGTTTCTTCTAAATAATCATTTACATCAAATTCACATTCATGATTTAAAAAATAAGCCCTCCCATAATCATGATCTTGTAAACTAACAAGAATCTTATTTTCTATACCATCTGCACCGGTTGACACTTCTCATCGTAATGAATTACCATATCACCTTCTGAGTTATATACATACTCAGTCAAACATACCTCTGACAAATTCTCATGCGATGCTCCTATCCAAATCTTTCTAATTCACTCTTCTGCATCGATCTCTACTCTATACACGCTACTTACAGAGCCTTTGATCTCTTGTAGATGTCCTTTACTATCATAGGTAAAGCCAATGGTAAAACGCTTTTTATTGCTAATAACAGGGAGTAGATGGGGATCTTGCTTATTCTTATACGACTGGTACTAAACAAGTATAACTGTTCTTGTTGGTTCCTTATATGGTAATTCCCATCCTCGCGATAGCATAGCCATACTTTTTCTCAGTGGTGGTATTACTTCAATATCATAACACAGACCTTAATAACACTATTTTACATTACCTTCCATCTATAACTTATTAAGTTAAAACTTCAAAATGCCATTCTTTAGGATAATCTTTCTTAATCATATTAAATAATAAAACAAAATTATTAGAATGTTCATTTGTCAAAATTGAATAAAAATAACTATGACATAAACAACAAACTTTTTCTTTAGGTGAAACAATAGAATAAAAAGAGTCCGATTCATATTCTACTTCATACCATGTCCAGCCATATTCTTTTTTTATCAAATCACCAAATAATGATCCAAATTTATAAGCTAAATCCTCAATATCAAACGTGTTTTCTTTACGTTGTTCTTCTACGATTTTTTTCATTCTCTTTAATACCTCTAAACTTGAAACATTAGATTCTGCATCTAATATTTTTAAAGCCTCTAATGATAAAGTACATATTTCTTTATTTTCATTATCATTAATTATTCTATAATTTTTAAAATCACTCATACCTTTTATTTTTATTTAACCCATTTTATTATAATTATTTTTACTGCGAGGAACATTTCCTTCTCTAATTTGTGCTTTTAATTGTCGATTCAATTTTCTCATTTCCTAACTTATTTTTTTTCACTATATTTGTAGCACAGAGGGACAGGGTAAGGCCTCCCATTGTGCCGAAGCATTCTTAAAATATTAAGGATGCTTTTTTTATTTTAAGTTGATAATATCCTAAAACACAATCGACATTGGAATACTCTGTGCTATTAATAATAAAACAATAGTAAATATATAGATATTTTAGTTATCTCTGTTTTTTAGAACCAAGTATATATGCATACAAAAAGGTATACTATAAAAGTAATTACTCTTATAGTATACCTCTTTTTTCTAGTTAGTTAAAACTTAATAAACCTCCTTATCTAATAAATAAAAACACAAGTTAAAAACTGTTATTTCAGATAGTTTGAGTCAAACCAAACATCCTCATACCCATTGGAATCAATTATAAATCCCCAGCCCTCTGGTAAACCTAAATAGTTAATTATAGTAGTATTCTTATCTAATAAATGCCCTGCACAAACAGGCTTGTAAAAATCATCTGCATAGGAATACTCTCCAGACCAAATAAACCAACCATTTGTGTTTCCTTTTTTAAAATTTCGTATTCCATAAATGGGAGTTAAACTTAAATCATCGGCCAATCCCATAATCGAACTCTCCGATGTACTAACCCAATTGGCACCATATTTTGCGCAAATCTCTTTTTGTTTCTTCTCGAAATCTTTCCAATTCATCCCTATCTATTTTACTGTTCCTCTATATCCTACTACTATATCTCTACTTTGGAAATCCTCACAGCAATAAAGCTCTTGTTGCAAAGCATCTGGCTCATCTAAATTTAGATACTCTTGTTTTGTTACTATTTTTAAATACGCTTGCTTTTGGTTTTTAAAGCACAACATCGGTCCTATTACGCCTTGTCCATATACAGAGTAATCTGCAAACAAACAACCATAGCAATTTTTGAAACGATATCGCCCTTTAAAAGCATGTTGTAATTCATCAAATACCAACTCTAAGAAATCACCCGCCGCCTCAAATAACTCATCGTGTATAGAAAACGAAATTTGCGTGCGATCTACTCCCTCTCTTTGAGTGTAAAAACATTTAGCTTCTACTGAAAATTCTTCTTTAAGCTTTGTATCTATCAAATTTAGTGGCAATTCAAAGCGTAAGATATAATTTACAAGTTCTAGGTACTCTTGTTGCCCGTTTTTGTATACTTCTAAATCAAAAATATTTAAATCACTGGAATTGTAGATATTATGTGACTTCAATTCTAAACTTCCAAAATCACTACCTTCGAATAAGACCTTGCCAACCTGCAGGTAAAACTGTTTAAAATCATTAGTAATAATAGCCTCATAACTTCCCCATTTAGTAGTAAGTATCCCTTTGTAAACTTGCATAGTATATCATTAAGTATATTCTAAAGAGATTACTGCTTTTTTCAGGTCTTTGTTATAAAACAAATACACGCTATCTGCACCATAGCACTGAAACAAATAGCCAGTAAAGCGCCCTACATAATTAAAAACATTACCATCCTTATCTTCTGGTAAATGTATTAAATTAGTGTTTTCAAAGCTTTTCATTTCTTCCAAACTCACTTTGTACTCTTGCATAAATTCTTGCTCTTCCTTACTCTGAAAGGCAATATCATCCAATACTCCAAAAAATTCTGGGTAATCATATTGGGTGTCTTTTTGCACTTTGCTTTCTAAAGCCTCAAGTGTACTTACTTTTGAATCATAATTACCCGGAGGTAATGGATAAATATGTTGGTGCTTTTGGTAATAGCTTTTTATCACCTCAAATGTATCTTTATTTAACTCGTATGCTCCTTCCACGGTGTTGAATTGTTCTTCTAACAGTTTTTTTTGCATACGATCCAGCGTAGCGTTAATTAATCCAGAGTCTTTAGAGCTGGTTAGAAATTTAAACTTAGATAATATTGCGTTTGCTAAACTTTCTGTTACTTGTTCTCCCATAGCTACAAACCAAGCATCTAAATCCTGCGAAGTATGTAAACTAGGCAATGCTTCCCTAAATTTTACAAATACCTCCATGAAGTTTATCTTGGGCTTTTGTGTATTGCTTTCTATAACAAAGTAATCCCAACTAGCATCAAACTGATACTTATCCCCTACTACATTAAAACCTAGCATGTCTTCTTTACAAAATTCAGTATGGAACTCATAGGTTTCTTGTCCCACACAGCCATCGTAAATTTCATTGACAGAAACAAAGTGAACCCACTGATCCTCATTTGGATCAATCGCTTTTAAATTTAAAGAGCAAATCGGTAAAAAATGCTTCTCATATTGCTTCATATCCCCTATGAATACATCCTGGTGGCTGGGAAACAATCTAATATATTGTGGATCTAAATTCATCCTTTTTGTTTTAATTTTTTGGTTTGGTATAATCAAATTCTTTATTGAGGTACTCAAAATCAATTTCACGTTTTAACAGAGCTTCAACTTCATCATAGGTCAATAAGCCCTGAGCCTCCCAACTAGAGCCATTAGGTATTGTATAGGTGTATTCTACAAGATCTTTTTCATATACCTCCTGTAAGATTCTAACCTGTTTCTCATTCAAATAAGGCGCATGAGTGCGCAATTGATTCTGCAAATTTACTTTAAAGTCCAAGGGGTTTTCTTCATAAAACATAGAGTACTCATCTATATCACACACTGCTTCTAGTAGCTGTCGAAATATAAAATCTTGTAGATTTTTTGCCATTACTACTGCTGTACTCTCATCATGAGGCAGAAAAGTAATTGGAATATCAAAACCATCTTGTAAATCATACTCAAATACATAGAGATCACCTGCTCCATTTTGGGCAAATGGTACAAACTTATACCCTTTATGAATATCATAGACTTCACAATTCTTAATCTCGGCAATGCCCTGTTTGTAAACAATAGGGTCCCAAATTTCTATATCTACTGCAAACAATAATAGAGGTGGATTTTGTTTTAAGGTGGGAAAAACAGTTTCATACCAGTTGGATTGTTGTTCCCCCCAATTTAACATCCCGCTTGTATATAATTGATGATACAAAGAAGGATAGCTAATGTGCAATTCTTCTTCTAATGTTGATAGTTGTTTCATAGGTAGTTGTATTAAGTATTTCTTTCTAAACAAATATAATTTTGTTGCTTGGTATCATAGTAAATATCCACAAATGGTTCGTTTTGTAGTCCTACTTGGTATAAAAACTCTAGCTCTTTATTCCATTGCAGAGGAGTATCTTCTTCTGGCCAAATAATCGCCCAGCCACCACTATAAGCATAAGCTTCTTGCGAGCTATAAAGAGGATGATTATCCATCCAAAAATCGATGTAATCTTCATTGTATATACCCTGTAAATCAAATAAGTCATTAGCATCTGTCTTTTGAGTTTCTAGCCACTTTGCAATATCCTTGTCTGCGAAATGCATCAGGTGTTCGAAATTTGGATATACCTTTTTTTCTACACCTTTTAGCGGTATATACTCCTGTAGGTCTACATCTTCTAAGTCTATTTGTTCAAAAATATACTCGCCATGCTGATTTTCAATTAAGCCCATCCATTTATTGTAATGTAAAACTATAAATCTAAGTGCTTTTTCTTCATTTACATAGGCTACCACTTGCTCTTCGGAGTTTGCTTCCACAAATAAAATAGTATTTTTTATAAGTAACTCTGCTTTTTCTTTTAATTGACTAATTTTCATTACTGCTGGTATCTATTAATACTTAATCCATTCCAAAACTCGGAGAAACTAGGCGCAACTTTTACAAACAAAACCTTTTTTAATTCATCCCTTACCAAGTCATATTCTGGAGTGTCTAGGTCTGTTTTAGCATCTATAGCATATTTATCATAAATAGCCTTTATACGTTTTTCAAAAAAATCACCAAAGAACTGAGCTGGATGCGTTGCTTTATTGTGTAAATAGTAAATACTACCATAATCCTCTTGGTATAATGACATAGCTAATACATCCCCCGAACCTTCATAATTGCAAAGTCCTATGGAAATCATTTGCTTAGGTAAAATATCATATTCATCCCTTGAATAATGATTAGATGGTATAAGGGAATAAATGTCCCAATTTTCTATTTGATCTTCTAAAGGTCTCATCTGTTGTTCTAACCATACTGTATATAACATAATTAAACTAGGGGTATCTATACTACCATCTTTATATACTAGAGGGGTTTCAAAGTTTACTGTCTCTTGGTAAGCATCAGAAGTATCCTCCAGGTCATTAGGGTATATAATCCCACCATTATATTCCAGTAAAAAACGCTTATAATCTTCTGGTAATGGTGCAAAATTAAATTCCTCTTGTAATTGCTGCTCAAATCTACTAAGCCATTGTGCGTTTAATTTAGGAAATGACTGCTTTACCTGTATTTTAGTAGTTTCCATAGTATTATTTTTATTCTTATCTATTTCAGTACAAGCCTTTAAGCACTGTTTATTTTAATTATCTTTTTATTTCTTCCAAGTTTTCATCCAATTCAAATATTCACTTAGATAAGGTTCTTCATTTAACAAAGAAATCATTGCTGCCAACTCTACTTTATCCATTTCATAATCTGTAACTGAAAACATCAAAAAAACATCATACCCCAACACAGCTTTAAAAAAACCTTCTTTTTTTAGCTTGTCTAATACTGCTATACATACCCTATATAAAGAGCTTTGAAATACTCCAAAGAGAACTTCATCTTGGTCCTCTTCGTATTTTTCATCTTCCACTTCATCATACAACATACTACATATACTACTAAATGCTTTCTCTGCACCTTTGGCTTCATATTTCCACTCCGCAGGTTCATATTTATAATATATCTGCTCTCTCTGTGGTTTTGTCTGTAAGTACTCTACTGTGTTTGTACTAGGACATACTGTCATTGCTCCCTCATCGCTATACAAAGCAAAAGCATAAATCTGCTCTTGTTTATGCTTTGTTACAAGTTCTATAAAAGCACTTCTAGTAGCATCTTCGATACTACTAGCTAATTTTTCAAAATCGAACTCCATGATTTTATCCCTTTATATTTTTATATGAACAAATATCTTCCTTCATAGGGTTAGACACTTTGTATATTTAGATTAGCCTTTTCTATTAGTCTATTTCATAAGGATAGCACTCACTTAGACCTGGCTGTATATTATCTAAGGCCTGGTTAAAAGCAACTAAACCACCTGTAATATCTTCTCCTTGTTCTATATAGTGCTCAACTTGAGCGCATATACTAGCCATAGCTATCCACTTTTCAAAAGTAATATGCATTGGCTGCATGTTAAATTCTAGGTCATGGTCATAAAAAAACACCTTCCCTTTCTCATTCATAAACCAACGATCCCCTTGTCCTGATCCTGCAAAACACCAATAATTTATTAGCCCGAATTCCTTATTTTCGTTTGTTGCTTCTACTGCCCCATACAAAATGCAGTCAGCAGCTAAAACTGTAGTTGTAATCTGTGTAACTACCTTTAAATACTCCGATGTAAAGGGAAAAGTAATTCCTTTATTGAAATTCTGTTTGCATGGATTATTACTAATCAACTCTTTCACAAATACTTGAAGAGGTTTTGATTCAAAATTCATATCTCGTGACTTATAGTTTCAAAACTAAGGGATTTTATATTTTAAAAAAATAGTGGTTTATAGGGAGATTAAGCCTTAGTTAGTAGGACTACTACCAAAATATAAATTCTACAAATTCAGAGCCAATGAGCTATTCAACATTTTTTAATTAACCAGCTATTTAATCAGGACCCTAATTATTCTTATTTATATGCTTTACTACCAAATAAATACTTAAAAGAAGGATAATCCTTTAAGTCAGGATACTTTTGCCTGTGATAACAATCCCAATAACTTGCCACTTGACTTCGAATACGTCTAGTATATGACTTATTTTGTAGTAGAAAACTGTCTACCCAAGCCTTTTGTTGTTTTGTGCTGTGTTTGCAAATTATCTCACATATTTCTACAACATATTCTCCTAAGAGCTGTACCAAATAAGGAATACACTCCTTAGGGTATAAGTGCATCAACCTTTGGATAGCACAACTCCTTATAAAGCCATTGTGATGTCTTGTAAAAAGTACAAGCATCGTAAAATCAGATACACTTACCACTTGTTGTTCAGTTACTTGTGGGTAAACTCGATACTTAAAGCAGTAGGTTTCACCTTCCCATATACTTACAATCTGGTACATTTTTAACTTTATAAATTTATTTTAAAAAAGGAATCACTACTTGATAAAGGTAGTAGTAGATTATAAAAACACCTTTTTACAATAACCTATACTCCTATGAGTAAAGTTTTTGTAAAAATTTAAACCTCATTAAGGTTACTAACTATTTCAACACTTACCTCTAAACTTTGCAAAACTGCAGCATCTTCTTGTATATAACTCAGGTAAGACTGGTTAAACAGAATCCGCTCTGCATTACACATGGCTAAAGCTTCAGGGCCTGATAACTGAAATCTAGCTTTTAACAGTTTAACTACTTTCATTCTATTTGGTCCAATATCCGTAATATAGAGTTTAGCTTGTGCTTCTTCTTGCTCTTTTTGGTTTGCTTTATCTTCAAATACAAACTGATCCTGCATCCATTGATGTAAACTAAGAGCTAATACTTTCAAGTCAGCTTCTATTAAAGTACCATAAGAGCTAAGATATACCTTAGGATCTTTCTGGTCTTTAGCTATTACTGCTACTTGTGTACCAGAATCATCGGCAATGGGGATATAGTTAGGTAAATAGGTTGCAAACTCATAGGTATTATATCGCTCTATTACGGCACCCTCAGTAGTAAAAACACGAACATCCTCTTGGGAAGTGTAACCTTGATAAGCGGCTATAAAAAGATACCAATGTTCTGGTAGTTTCATTTATAATTGGATTAAGAGAGAAGTCCACAATATTTTTGCAACAACTCTACATTTAACGCATCAGCATTTTACTGCTGCTTTTTCTTGTAATACCATCAAATACTTAGAGCTACGTGCATTTACATTACTACTATCTATATTATTGACAGATTATTACTATTAAAATTCTTATTGTAAAATACTATATATTTTCTTCACTCCTTTGTCTTAAATAACTTACGATATCTTCTCGTGTTGCAATTCCTTTTTTGAAAGGTACTGCTTTGCCAAAAGCAGGCTGATAAAAGCAAACAAACTCTTGATTGACATACTTTAATCGCACTGCTGCTTCTGCATAGCCATCTTCGAAATCCCCATTCCAAACCTCTGCCAATACTTGTTGACAAAATTCGGCTTGTATGGCCAATACATCGATATCTAGCGGATTAAATTTTAACACATAGCGCTTTTGACCAATATGTAAGTCATCTATACAAGTAGTGGTAAGTTTTTGTAAAGGGTGGTTCACAGGTAAAGGTCTTCCTACTAGACTACTAGGGGCTTGTTCAAACCAAAATCCTTTGGCAAGAACTTCTACAAATTCATCATGAAAGGCAAATAGATAATGTGAATAATCACTTAGCATCTCTTCAACGGAGTTTCCCCATTCATAACTATCACCATAGTATTTTTTCTCATAGGCATAACGCTCTTGTAACCACTTAGAGTTTTTCACTTTAAAAACCCACACCACTTCATCAATCTGCTGCATTGATTCCTGGAAAGCATAGGGTAGTATTTCCCCTCTACATACTTTTATAGCATCGAGTTTATCCAGTACAATTCTACCAAACTCCTGGTCTTCTGTTTCAAAGTTAAGGGAAGTAAATTCGGTACCATAGATCACTACAGGACTCAAAACTAAATCTGCTATAACGGGTATTTTAATAGGCTCTAGAAATTCCATCACATTAATTTTTACTAATTTTATAAATTCCAAGATAAGCCCTTAGAATCCATAGTAAAATTAATGCTTTACACCAATACATACTATCGCTATTTTCAGCTATATTCTTTCTACTAAATGTACCTATTACCTGAATTATAGCGAATTTCTACTATTAAAGCTCTAATATTCAAAAAAGTATTTAATCACCATCTCATTATAGCTATATAATTATTTCCTTTGATAATAAGGCTAGAAGTTTAATTATTTGTATCTTTAAGAGAGTTCCTATTGGAAATAATATTGAGTATTATGAGAAGATTCTTCTTCTTTTTTTGCGTTTTTATCCTATTTGTCACATTCACAAGTTGCAAGGAACATATACTGCAAGGTTGTATAGAAAGTATAACCTTACTACCACCCCAATTAAATTCCTTTGGGGACTTTTCATTAGCATTGCTTTTTTTTGTAGTTGTAAGTCTTATTATAGACATAATTGCTAATTTCTTTAGATATAAAAATACCCTATTAGGCACAATGACTGCTTGGTTAATTATTGTATTTACTAGAGATTATGGTTTTTTACTTGTTTTAGCATTATTTGTTATAGGATATATATTACAAATAGCAATAACTATTCTAATTGTCGTTACACTTAAAATTTTCCGGTAAGAACTATAATTTCTTAGTATTAAATTAGAATCGCTATGGTTCGATAAAACTTTAACAAAACACAATAAAATTCAACATCCTAATACTTAGTATTTTGTGTTTAATATTTACTCATTTTCACGCAAAATCGTCAAAAAAGCCATAATTGATACAAAACAAGATAATCTATAATCTAATCTTTTTGTGGGTTCTCTATAAAATGCAGCATATTAGCGTAATATAACAAATAGATTTTTCAGAAGCTCACTAAATTAGAGAAAAAACAATTTCGTTTTAAGTTCTTCCCATTTAGTTTTTGCTCTAATAATGTTACTTTTAGGTATTTAACTCTTGCTAGATTAAGTGTATTTAAAAAGGGTTCAAGACACTATAAGTTACCTCCTAATCATTTAACACCTACGCCTATTTAATTAGTATTCAATAATATATCAATATAAAAACATATTTAAACAACTGGATAAAACGTGTATTTAAAAAGAATTTAATATTAATATTACCATCACAATGCATATTATAAAGCACTTAGTTTCTTAGGTTTTTTTATTAAATGTTTCCTACTTAGTAGTGGAGGTAAATCCGCTTTATTTTCTTTGATAAAAGTATAGCCTTCTTCCCTGTTCAGCTCCAAACTTTTAAGGATTTTTCTTTATATAACTACGTAGTATTACCAATAGAAAAGCTAGGTTGTTAAGGCTTAAAGAACCTCTAATAACTACTTTTTTATCCCAAATGTTAGCCACATACATAAGGGGCTATAATGCATCAACTACCTTTTCAATAGCATTGCTAGCATGCATATTCCAAACTTTCATTACGATAACACTTATATTTAATAAAAAACAGGTGAAAAATTAGTAGAAAGTTGATTCTAATTAAATCCCAAATAATTTCACACTATAACTATTGCTCTTAGTTATTTTATAAGTCTTAATTCACATTATATTAGTATATTATACTTGATCAAACTATATAAATACACTTTAGTTCAAATAAGGGGAAGCTGAAAACCAAGAGTAAGCAAAACTTAAATCAATTTAATATGGCTAATTTTTTTTGCGAGTATTGCGGAACCAACCGCTCAAGTGTTTCCAACTTAACAAGTAGCACATGTGCTAGACATCCACAAGGTTCTAATAAAGGTAGACACAAACTTTATGAAGGAAGTGAGAAGGCTCAATACACATGTAAGTATTGCGGCACAAACCGTTCGTCTATCTCAAATTTAACATCCAGTACTTGTGCTAGACATCCACTAGGTTCTAATAAAGGCAAGCATAGCCCAGCATTGTAAAGTTGATTTTATATAGAAAGGTAACTTTTAAGTTGCCTTTCTATATATACTTTACTTATATAATATAGTTTACAGTCTTCTATGAAGATACCGAATCTTCAACTTAAACCGAATCTAACTACCTAATCGTTGGATACTTATAAAAATACCCTACTAAATATATTTTGTTAATTTATTAAAAATATTTGTTATATTTACCGCAGTATTGATTTTATCAAGGATTAGTTCTTTTTAGATATAATCCGCTTTTAAAATGTATTTTATCCGTTTTTTTAATGAACAAGCTAAGCACCCCATAACAGATCAATTTACCTAAACCTTACTTTATGACTCAAAAGCAAAAATATTATAGTGAGCTTCTGAACCCATCGAATACTTTCTTTTTATTGGATAGCCATAACTGATAATTATGGTTGACATTATATTATGCTAGTTTAAAATTCTTTTTGCATAATAATCTCTTATTTTATGTACTTAGTCGTGTACATACACCTTAGTTTATCCTAAAATCTCCTTATCTACCCTGCTTATATAAGTAAAAAGCACCTTAGATTGATGGGGTACTAATAAAACCCTTGTGTACACTAATAAAATTGAGTTTTTATTAGGATAAAGACTATTTACAACAAATAAACTCGTAAGTAAAAACTATCTTTGACACGTCAATTAATAACTAAAAAGAAACATGAAATTCTCCCTAACTACTACGATACAATTTATACTAATTTCTTTTGCAATCCTATTGACAGCTTGCACAAAAAACAAAGATGAAAAGATACATCCAGAAGATCAAAAAATCATAGATTTTCTTGCCGCACATGATCGTTTCGAAGCTGATGAACACCAAAAACAATTGGCCGATTCTATAGGTAAACACTTAGTGGAAAGAAAAAACAATAAATCCAACAGAGAATTACTTCGAAAATACATCATACGTACATTTCCCGGTAAGGACGATTATTATTATTACATACTTAAACAAAAAGCTGAAAAAAGTGGAGACTTAGTTCATTTAGGTAATGCCCACGAGCTTCTTGCTAAGTACTATGATATAACTACTATCAGAGAAAAAGATAGTACTTTAATTAATTCTACCAAAGCCGAGATGTATTATCGCCAAAGTAATGATACATTAAACCTACTAGGGGTATTGATATTTAAAAGTATCACTTTGTTAAATGATGATCTTAATTCCGAAGCACAAACCTCTTTACTAGAGGCATTATCCTATAATGGATTAAACCATAATATTAAAACTAAGTTTACTTTGAATTTGATGTTAGGTAATGCATTGACGGGCCTGGGACAATATCAGGAAGCAAAATCAAAAATACAACAGGCCTTAGTGGATATAGATTCTAAAGAAATGGAAGCATTTCATCCTGAAAAACTACGTACTGCACTACGTATAACAGCAAAACTAGCTTTAATAAGAAATTACACCCTTTTAAAAGAGTATGATCTGGCAAAGAAAACTGCCTTAGAAACAATCGAAAAAGACGTGGATTTTACTGATGTAGCCTATGGAATTCAGATAAATTATGCAAGTCTACTTCAACTTTTAAGTGAAGCAAAAATATTAAGCAATGACTTTGATGGAGTAGAACAGGATTTAAATACAGCAATAAAGTCATTTGAAGATGCCAATTTTCCTGACTATAGTGATCAAACCAAAACAATTTTAGCAGATTATTACTTTCGTGTAAATAATCCTACACAGGCTTTGAGTATTCTTGAAGAAGTAGTAGAGAATAGTAGAAAGAACAAATTTTTATCCCAAGAAAAAGATGCCTTATTTTTACTTCTAAGTAAAACAAACATCCCTTCAAACGATCATTTCTTGCGCTATTTAGAGGTTAGTAATCTTATTAATGATCATGCTACAAATATCAGTAACACCTTTGCAAGAATCAGATTTGAATCGGATCAATTAGTAGTGAAAAACGAAGAATTAGAAGCACAAAAGAAAATTATCCTTAATACAGCCGTTGCTTCCATCCTTTTAATATTACTTGGGTTTATGACTTATTTTTTTAGACAAAAATCTAAACAGTTAAGAATTGTCAAACTTTTACAAAAAGATACAGAAAAATACTATAATTCTATTTTAGCAATGAAGCAAGAACTTGCTCTTGCCCAGAGCGTAGAGAGAAAAAAGCTTTCTCAAGATTTGCATGACGGGGTATTAAATAAAGTCTTTGTAACAAGATTCCTTTTAATGCAACTAACCAAAGAAGACCTAGATAGTAAAAGAGATATTATTGTAGATGAAATAACAAATATTGAGAAGTTTTTAAGGGATGCTTCCCACCTACTTTCTAATGAGAATGAATTTAAAACTAACTCTTTCGATACTCTTTTACAAGAATTAGTAGATCTTCAAAATAGAACTGAAAATATTGATTTTACACTATCCATAGACCCAACGATTGACTTGGAAGAACTTGGTACAAAAACCAAAATCCATTTATATAGAATCTTACAAGAAACCTTGCAAAACGCACAAAAATACTCCAATGCTAAAAATTGTTGGATTACCTTTAAAAGCATCGATGAAAATAACATTGAACTAAATGTCCAAGATAATGGAGTCGGATTTAATGTAAAAGATAACTTTAAAGGAATAGGACTAAATAATATCAAGGAAAGGGCTCGTATTATAAAAGCTAAGCTTTCTATTGCAAGCCAACCCAATAAAGGAACTATAATTACTTTAGTTTTTAAAAAGTCAATCAAAGAGTGATTATATTGTTTAAATGCATTATGACCATAACCATAAGACTACTTACTACTCTGTGTGATATAGTAAAGAAGAGAGAATGTTTTGTCAAGAAAGCTTAGTATTAAAGAGCCTATTAGTGACAATACGGCCATAATTTTCAAGTAATAACAAACAGAAAAACATTTTTATCCTCCGTTAAAAGAGTTTACAGTACAAAGGATTTACTTCCTAGATTAATTAAAATTATATAAACATAATTTTCCAAGAGGATTATCACTTTAGACTTGCTCCCCTTTAGAAGACATTTTTGCAAAAGTGCACAGAATTGCTAATACTACAGGCTGTACGATTCTACTAAAATTAGTGGAACTAAAGTTGGTGTTTAACTTATAATATAGATAAGAATACATCAGTAGAACTATCTTTGACTCGTCAGTTAAAAATAAAAAATAAATATGAAATTCTTCCTAATTACTACGATACAACTTATACTAATTTATTTTGTGATCCTATTGACATCTTGTACAAAAAACCAGGAGAAAAACCTAGCTCTAGCTGATAAGCAGACCTTAGATTTTCTTCTTAATTATAGCCGTTTTGAGGCAGATGATCACCAAAAGCAACAAGCCGATTCGATTGGTAAATTATTAATTTCAAAACCAAATAATCACTCCAATAGGGAATTACTTCGAAAGTATATCATCCAGGTAATGCCTGATAAGGAATATTTTTATAGTCTTAAAAATAAAGCTGAGCAAGATAATGATTTAACTCACTTAGGTAATGCACATGAACTTCTTGCTAAATATTATGATAGAATATTTATAAAGGACAGTACTTTATATAATTATACTAAATCAGAAATGTATTACCGACAAAATAACGATACGACAAATCTATTAAATGTATTGATATTTAAAAGCTTCACCTTAATTAACGACCGCTTTTATTCCGAGGCAGAAACCTCTATACTAGAGGCTATATCCTATAATGGACTAAACAAAAGTATTAAAGATAAATTTACCTTAACGTTAATCTTAGGTACTACATTAACAGGCCTTGGACAATATCAAGAAGCAAACACAAAAATACAAGAGGCCTTAGTAGACCTAGATTCTGAAGAAATGTTAAGATACTACAGACCAGAAAATCTACGCGCACTGCGCATTATGACAAAGCAATCCTTAATAAAAAACTATATTGCTTTACAAGATTATGAAATGGCTAAGAAAATTGCCATAGAAACAATAGAAAAGGATGTTGATTTAACTAATCTAAATTACAGAGCAGATTTAACCTACGCAACTTTACTTCAGGTTTACAGCCAAGCTAGAATTTTATCTAATGAATTAGATGAGGTAGAACAAGACCTACATACAAGTATTGAAATTTATGAAAAATCAAAAGTTTGGGATGAACTAAACCAGGTGAAAATATTATTAGCCGATTACTACTTTCGGCTAAATAAAAATGCTGAAGCATTAAACATAATAGACATAGTATTAAGGCATTCTAAAAGCCATAATCTCCTTTTTCAAGAAAAAGAGGCGCTATATTTGCTCTTAAGTAACACTACAATACCGCTTCATGATCATTTTCAACGCTATGTAGAAGTTAGTGAACTAATTAATAATGAAGCTACTAACATAAGCAATACCTTTGCAAGAATAAAATTTGAATCCGATAGCTTAATGCTAAAAAATGAAAAATTAGAAGCTCAAAAGAAAATTATAATTAATATCTCTATTGGAGCGATTCTCTTGATTTCCCTTGGATTTATGATCCACTTCTTTAGACAAAAATCCAAACAATTAAGAATAGTACAGCTATTACAAAAAGACACTGAAAAGTACTATGACTCTATTTTAGCCATGAAACAAGAACTCTCTCTTACAAAAAGTGTAGAGAGAAAAAAACTTGCCCAAGATTTACATGATGGGGTATTAAACAAAGTCTTTGTAACAAGATTTCTTTTAATGCAATTAACCAAAGAGGATTTAGAAAGTAAAAGAAATATTATTGTAAATGAAATAACTAATATTGAAACGTTTTTAAGAGAGGCTTCTCACTTACTTTCTAGACATAACGACTTTAAAACTAACTCCTTTGATACTTTATTACAAGATTTAATAGATCTACAAAATAGAAATAAAAATATTGATTTTTCATTATCTATAGATCCTAGCATTAATTTGGAAAAATTTGGTACAAATACCAAAATTCACCTGTATAGAATATTACAGGAAACCCTTCAAAACACCCAAAAATATTCCAATGCTAATAAATGCTCGATTACTTTAAAGCAAATAGGGCTCAATAATATTGAGCTTTGTGTCCAAGATAATGGAATTGGATTTAATGTAGAAGATAATTTCCAGGGAATTGGATTAAATAACATCAAGGAAAGAGCTCAAATCATAAAAGCTAAACTTTCCATTACAAGTAAACCCAATAAAGGAACTATTATTACTTTAGTATTTAAAGAATGAGAAAAACTAAAGTGATGGCCCTAGCTATAGATAGATTTACTAGAAAAAATCTCACTATTTAATTATTAAGTTAAAAGAGCTAACAACTCTCTTACTAATTTACAGGTCGATAAATTAGGGGACTAAAATAACCCGTACTTCAATTATAAAACCTAATACTACAACATATTATCAGTTAATGGTATATAATATTCTCTTACAATACATTATCTCACATCATACAAACATTATATTGTAAGAAAAAATTACTGTATTTTAAAATTGATTAAGAGATTTACTAAATATTACAACTACCTAACATTAATAACTATTTGATTATGGACAAAACAATTCTAATCTTGGAAGATCTAACAGGCTTAGTACTTCAGATATTTGCAGGCCTAGTATTAATTATAGCTATTTATTTCGCCGCTAGGCTATTTCTAAAGAAATATAAATAATTCATTTATATAAACAGGCATAATAAAATAATTAATGCCTGTTTTTTTTTAATTCTAATACAAAAATTAAACTACATATGTAGTTGGCTCAACAAAAGTGCTTTCCATGGATTCTATCATGAATAAATCAATCATTAACCCTTGTAATATCTATACCTACACTAACCTATTCAAGGAATTATCTGCAATACAATTAATCCTTCAGGTTTTAGTATATTATAACACTAATACAACTTTACTTATATAGCTAATACTACAAGATATTTAGAGTATTTTATTTCACTTATAGAGCCCCATATATAGATCTTATTTTAAAGAATACTTTAGTTTAAATGTCATTTAAGAAATTATCCCCATCTGCATCAAATTCATTTATTACATTACCTTCTAAGTCAATTGTAATAATTTTTATAAATCGAGGTGAACCATAATTGAATATCTTAAAAACTAATCCCCCATCATAACCATAAAAGTCCCCGTAAGAATAAATAGATTCACTTGGAGTAAATGTCCAAACTACTTCACCTGTATTTGTATCTATTTTTTGAACAAATCTCGCTGACTTAGGATTCGCATTAGGTAATGCAGTTATATATAAGCTATTACTATCTTGATAAACTATTTTAGCATCAAAATATAATCTTTCTGGGGTTAAGTCAACAAACTTCCTAATACGTGAATGGTTAAATAGTTTCTTTTCCATTTTTAACCTACCAGAGTAATTTTCGGAAATATCTGGAAATATAGGGATTTCGTCCCATTTAACATTATTACTATAAGGAAGTCTTGTAGGGTAACCAACATTGTTAGTATACCAATATTTTATAAGTTGTATTTTCTCCTGTGGATATTTAGTACTTTTTTGGCTAAAAACATAATGAGGTGTTTCTGTAGCATCGGCAAGTAAAACGCCTGTATCATATGTGTCGGTTCGTAATTCTTTAAAGCTGGAATATAATTTATCTGCTAAAGGGTAGTAGTAATATTCTTTCCCATTATTGGTCATTATAATGAATCCATCTCCTTCTACTTCAATCACAAAATTAAGTGTTGCTATACCTGAACTAAATTCAGGCTTATTTCCAAACATTGTTTCAGTAATATCCTCTAGAGTATTATTATACTCATCAACGCGATAAACAACACCAGTATTTTCAAAACTGATATAAAGAACTCCATTACTGAATCTACGCACTTCAAGATAATTATCAGAATCCACCCCCTTGAGAGAAACTTCATTGAGTACTTGCCCTTTTATAGGATCATAAAAACGCATAAAGTCCATACTCTCTTGCTGATCTTCACCAGAAAATGTCCTCTTAGTTCTCAATATTACAATAGGGTTTTGATTCTCCTTAGAGGTATAAACTAAATAATCTTCAATTCTTTCGCGATAATTTCTTTCTCTAGAATCACCCTTTGTATCATATATGTAACTAGATCTAGATTTATCAATAAAAACTGTAGTTATGATTAAAGGTGTTACTATAAGTAATAAAGCTATGGCAGCGATTATAATAAAAACTGTTTTTCGTTTTGGTGCATTGTTAGTTGAACCTTGTGCAGATTGGTCCTGGTAATGGTGTTTGACATTTATATTAACATCGTCATTATCGATATAATACTCCGCATTACAATGATCACATAGGTAGTGGTCTTCCTTTACAAGTTGTTTTTTTACACTCCCACATTGAGGGCATTGGATTACTTTTAGCTGTTTGGCCATAATTAGGTTTTATAGTGAAATTCTATGTGAAAGTATAGAAATATCTAGATATAAGTAGTTACGTTATTAACTACCAAAAATAGCAAAAAAACTTCTATACTAAGACCTTGTAATAGGAATAAATAATTCTTTTTTATTGGAAAACACTACAAATCCCAGAATAAAAGATAAAAAAACTATTTTACTTAATTCAGTAGATAAATTATTAGCCTATATAGAGTAAAGAACATAGTTTTTATACTACTAGCCTTAAAATAAATTGCCTTTATGTAGCTTACTAATAATCAAGTATGCTACTTAAAGGCAATAATATTGGTAAATATTTTTTTAAATTTCTTTTTTATATAATTCGCTTTTAGTTAAGAGCTATACCTGAGATTCCTTCTTTCTTTGCATATTGTCCACTGATAAGAACACTATACTACCTAAAACGGGAACCACCAAAATATAATCGCGAAATTGAAATGTACTAAAATTCAAATTGAAATGTACATTTTTTTAAAAAATATAAAAGCTGTTTAAAAAGACTTTAAACAGCTTTTACCAATCATAATGTTTTTGCATTAAGAACAGCTTCTTCAGGAGTACGTCCTATCTCATCTCCAAAGGAACCTTGTATTGTACCATCAAGTAATTCAATTGTAACATTTACTGCGAAACCTCGATACATTTCATCACTACGCCATAATAATTTACATGGCTGAGCAATATTCATTTTGTATGAAATAAAATACTGCTCCCCAATAATTAAATCAAAAGGCTTCCTTTCTGATAAATCTAAAGGCCTAACACTCTTACTTACCCTGATTTCATGTCTTTTAAGTCTAGTCATAGATGTACTTTTAACTAATCTAAACATACGTTTTATTTGTTTTATAACCAATTTTTAAAACAAAGTCAAACTATCCTTTGGGTTACTTAGATCATAATTAGCTGTCAACACCTCAATCTTTTTCTTCCCTGGTTTACTTGTAGTATTAGCTACGCTCACGCGTTGCTCAATACTCATAGTATACCAACCACAATCTTTAGTGTATTTCTTTAGTACTTCACTTGGGTAACTACTCATCAAAAATTTACCCTCAGCTCTTTTAAGAGTCTCTAATAAGCTTACGAAGTCTCTCTCACTATATCCGTCATAATGCCCGCAATCGCTATTAAAATAAGGAGGATCGCAATAAATAAACGCATCCTTATAATCTCGTGAGTTGATGATACGCAATGCATCAGTGTTTTCTATTTGTACATTCTGTATTCGTATAGCTAAGTCTTCTGTAAATGACTCCCTTTTATTAGTTATCTTTTGACTTGTAGTACCTTTTATTTTATCATATCCCCAAGAACCATCAAGCATTGAGCTAAATGATTGCGCAGATAATACCCATATAGCCCAAGCACGCTTTATCTTTGTAAACATGTGAGGATTTTCATACACAACTGTTGCATCACGATGTAATGAACGACTATGTAAGCTTATACGTACCATTTTCTCTAGTTCAACAAACTCATTTTGTACACATTCGTAAAAATTAATCAACTCCCTATTGTAATCATTAATTACTTCTACCTCTGAAGGCTTTTTACTCCAGAATATAGCACCTCCACCTACAAAAGGCTCTATATATGTTGTATGTTTTGGTATTAAGGGTAAAATTTTAGATACTAAATTCTGTTTACCACCATAATATGAAATAGGTGTTTTTATATCTTGTTTCATCTTGTTTTATAATATACCTTTGCAGTTCTCACGATTACAACAAAACACATAAACGCCAACAATAGAAGACTTATGTCCTCCAATGTTGGCGTTTTGTGCTAAATTATAATCGTGAGAAAATTTTAATTTATTGGAGGACTTTTATCCTCTTATTTCTTAGATAGTTAAATCTATATCTTCAAGTATTTTAGTTATTTGTAAATGTAAATCTCTTAATAAATTAGTATTGTCCTGATTGTATGAATAGACATTTATAGACATCTGAGAAGTCTCTACATAATACCCACCTGAAGCGAATTCCAATTCGTCCTTTTTCAAGGAAAATCCTATATAAACAGGAAGTTTTCCTGTAATATTAGAGTATTCAAATGTATGAGTATAATCTTCATGCACTCCTTCTAATATTGTTTTAATTTCTTGTTGTTTTATAATTAAGTCCATTGTTATTTTTTTATTAATATTCCTGTAAATCTTTGATATACCAAGTGTTCATTGCTTGACAATATATCAATGTACACCTAGTTGCATATTTGCTAAATCCCAAATATGAACCTGCATTAGCATTCCATCCTTCATGTCCATATACCTTTGAGTTTCCTCCGTATACATCCCAATAACCATTACCAGCCATCATGAATGTATACAGCCTCCCATGCCATCTATTTATTCCTGTAGGTAAATATAGTTTACATGTAATCCGTGAGGTAACAACATTAATAAACATGGATTCCATACCCGCAGAATATGATTGTAGGTTTGATTTTGTAACCAAACTAATTGCATTACCATGTATTCCTCCTCCTTGTAATTCTATAGCATTAGCTTGATTTATTGGATTTGCAGTAGGTGGAGATACTTGAATATGCATACCGCTTCGATTCGCAATATTTGGATTTGGGTCGATTCTTTTTACAATCATTCCGTAAGAATTAGCTCCTCCTGAAGCAGTTGTTCGCTCACCTAGACTTAACTTTACATGATTGTTATTATCATAATGAACTGCTACACCTGTTGGATAGTCGCTACGAGGAACATTAACCTGTATATGCTCCTCGTTTATCTTAGTATGCCATTGAGCATCTAGACCAATTTGTAATTCTCCTCCAGCTTTGACATTCCCATTTCTTAAAATCTGAAAATTTTGTCCTTTATCATTATAACCAGCTCCCGAATAAAACACTACATCTGTTGCAGAAGTAGCTGCACCATTAATACCAGCATAGCTTCCGATGCTTACTAATCCTTTAAATGTACCCTTAGTAGCGTGTATTTCTCCATCTATATAGGCTTTAGTAGAATACAACCCTCCTGTTGTATCTACTCTAAATGGGGCTGTTTTTCTATTTTCAAAACTTAACCCTGCCCAAAATGCAATGTTACTTGATTGACCTGAGTCCCTAACTCCTGTTATACCTGCAGTATCTACATTACCTTGACCTACTCGTAATGTACCGGTTGCAATAGAGTTACCATCGATTGTTGTAGACAAAAAATCAAATCGACGATCTGGGATAGACATGTCAAAAATAGTTGCGTATGCTATATCAACTATCACAGGAGTTGATACTGTTCCTATAGGACTGCCACTAATACTCATAAAACCAAATGAGCTAAAACTGCCACTAGAACCACATTGCAACTTATAAATATAAGTCTCATACTTACCTGTACCTTCTCTAGCTGTCAACCATTTATGAATAGCACCATCTCCAACTGCATTTTGATTATTATTTATTGCATAGCCTTTTGGTATTTTCGCAATCATTTTATATACAAATACTGCATTTGCTCTAGAGATAGTACTAATAACCCACCCTCCTAAAGATGGACTTGCTGATCCTTTGTTTTCACACCTCATAATATGTGTACTTTGAGTTGGAGCATCTGAAGGTTTTACTATTCTAGATAAACTAACAGTTCCATTATTTAAATTATTATAAATTGACATTCTGTTAGTTCCTTGTCTAAAATCGGCATCTCCATATAATATCACACCATCTCCAAGTGGCTCTCCATTTGCCCCATCAACTCCTTTTGGACCAGTTGCTCCAGTAGCCCCCATATCACCTTTTGGACCAGTTGCTCCTTTATCTCCAGTTGCTCCTTTATCTCCAGTTGCTCCTTTATCTCCAGTTGCTCCTTTATCACCCTTAGGTCCAGTTGCACCAGTGTCGCCTTTAATTTGAGACCAATTATACAATGATGGATTTGTAGAATCTGCTTGAGTAAAGTCTGTATATGTACCAATATGTGTTTTACCTATACTTACGGTTGTAGAAAACCCAGCTGTTCCATTAGCATTGGTTGCCCATGCGGTATGGAAATAAGGAGTTTTACCATCAGCTCCCTTTGCACCAGGTGTCCCATTCGCTCCATTCGCTCCTTTAATTAACGACCATTTATACTTACTTGGATCAGTAGAGTCTGTTGCTATAAAATCCACATACATTCCTATATATGTTTTAGATCCTGGCACTTGTGACAAACCTCCTCCCGTTGATGTATCGGCATAAGCTATGTGTGTATAGGAAGTTTTTCCATCCACACCTTTAACTCCAGCAATACCTTGATCTCCTTTTATTCCTTGTAAGCCTTGAACACCCCTTTCTCCATTATCTCCTTTTGGTCCAGTTGCACCTGTATCACCTTTAAATAGCATCGCATCCGACCAATTACTATCTCCTTTTTTCTGTCTCATAAATTTATCCCCATCTCGATAAACAATATGCCAGGAAGTACCATTCTCAGAATACTCAATATAAATTTCTTGATCTTTAATTGAATTTTCAATTTCCTCAAGCGCAGGTGAATTACTTGAGAAGGTAATTTTTCCTTTAATTTCTCCAGTATCTAAATCAAAGTATGTGTTTCCATCTTGAGAGCTAATTCTACCTGTGGTAATTTCACGACCATTGATTGTAGTAAATCCATTTGAAAGCCTCAGTTTTCTGTAACCTTCTGTAACGCTTGATAAATAACCAGCTTCAAAATAAAAGAAGGCAGGATCTTCATCTACTTTTAATGCTGTTGGAGATACAAATACAGATGCATTTTGTCCAATCTTTTGTGCCTTGATATAAATGAAATTAAAGCCTTGAGTGATACCATTAAAAGAAGCTGCAGGAATATTCCAAGTTCGCGGCTTATCTTCTATAGTATAATGAGTAATTTGCCCTTTAGTATTCTTAAGAGTTGTATTATTATTTTCAACCATTAGAGTTAGATCCTCTAAAGTAAATTGTTGCTCTCTAGCTCCAACAGACAACATCTTAGTTTCGATGGACAAAGGCTTTATTTTACCTGGATCAAAGTATCCCTCATTATCAAATACATTTTCTTCGATTTCTTGAGAAAACTCATAGTTTCGTTTAATACCAAGATTAAAGTCTCTTTGGATATCTTTTAATTCTTGCTCTTTTTTGTTCTTGTCGATATAATCCCTAATAATACTTTGTTGTTGAATTTCTTCAGCAATGGAGAACTCCACTACAAATGGATTTTGTAAGTCTTTAGATATCGAAACCACTCTAATATGATCATCGAGTCCAAAATCAGAATCAATAAACTTAATAGTATTACCAAGTTGTAAATCTATATTCTGCTCTTCAAAGTATATTGGATCTCCTTGCACTTCGTATTGTAATCGAGGTATACTGTTTTGATCTAAATACTCAATAGCTTTCTCCTTTAACTCAAGTTCAGCCTTTTTTATATATAATTCAGGCATTACGATATCTGTAATTACATACTCATCACCAAGTGCAGGTTTTAATAAGTTGTTTGGTAACTCATAAGCTTTCTCATCTTTATGCTTAAGCAGTACAAACTCCTTTTTACTATGGTTATAGCCACCCTTGGCAATTTCAAATGTATATCCTGCTAATTGTCCTGTATTAAAAGTAACTTTTGCAGAAGTACCTGGTAACAAAATTGGCTGCTCTTCTCCATGTATTGTAGTCTTACCGTTTAGGTCAAAATCCATTGTATTGTCTACAAACTTTAAAACATCGTTAGAGAATACTTGAGTTACCTTTCCTTTCCTACGAGGATAGATATCATCGTAAGTCATTGCATATTCAATAACTCCAAACTTGTTCACATTTTTTTCTAAGAAAGGCACATCCATTTTTAGTTTAGAGGAACCATATTTATATTGAGCTGGAATGTTTCTAGACGAACCTTGAGCATATAATTTAGTAATGACATTAGATGAGTCAATGGTTGTTCTATTAATAGATCTTAATCCTTTACTTTGTCCATATTTCAATGATAAACCACTAACTTCTTGTTTTTTAGTTAAGTGAATAGTCTTATTACCATCAATCCAGTACTCTGTTTCGAATTCCTCGGCGCACATGGATAATGCAGATAATACATTATGGGAACTAAAGCTAATATTTTTAGGCTCTAATTCTTCTGCTTGGCCAACCTTCCAAGTTCCACCGTCTTTATTAGCATTTAAAACAAGGTGTTTTAAGATAGTCAATGGATCTCCCATTATGGCATGTTCCAATTCTGTTAGTTCATTGTTACTGTTTAACCCAAAAACTAAAAGCTTGTTTAAATCGTATTTAAAAGACTCAAAAGCCAAGTCATAAACATAATTAATGGTAGATACTTTTTGAACATTAGGTTCTTGATTTAGAACATAAGTAGTTCCATAGACTCTAACAGTATCTCCAATATGAAATGCAACATAATTAGGAAGAGTAAAATTCATCTGTACAACTTCTTCTCCCATAATTGTAGAGTTCAAAGAACCAGTAGGAGATACTGTTGCAACTTCTATGTTATTTCTTTTGATTGTATAATTCATTTTACTTGTAGTATTAATTCAAAGTTCACAAAAACCCTTTCTACGTTTTTTAATCTTTTTCTTAGTTTTTGAAAATTAGAAGTTCGTTTATAAAACACATCATAGGTCATACTATGATCATAAATAAACAGCTTTTGATATCCTGGCTTAGTCAACTCCTTAAAAAAGGCATTATAATTACTCCAAAAAATAGTATCATTATTAGCAAGAAAAGCACATTTCAACACAACTTCTTTATCTTTAAAAAAGACTTTGTTTATTTGATATTCTATACCATTTTGATCCTGCCAATCATTAGCTAATAACTCTTTTCTTTCAGGGTACTCCAAAAGATTTTGAGTACCTGTTTGAATCCTAAGTCCAAATGCTGTTTTTAAGGATCTAGTGTTTAAGGTGTCCATATACCTGCTGATTTTAATATTCCATCTTTGTTTTTAGGCTTAATAGTAATTAGTGTTTCTACAGCCTTGGCAGTTCTATCTGTATTAACTGCAGTTGCCCTGGTGTTGATTTCAATCTTCATTTGTAATTCAACCTGTTTGGATAACACTTCCAAATGACTCATGAACCCTTTATTTAAAATTGAATTAGTCTCAAGCTGAGCTAACCTCCAACCACCCATTTGCCCTGCTAATAGATCTGCTTGAGTTTCACTCATTCCTTTTATAGCTCCTTTCAAAGAATTACTTGATTCGGAACCAGGAGTAGTAAAGTCTATTCCTGTTTTATTTAAAGCGTCAAGAGTTTTTTGAGTATCATTTACAATATCCATATACATTTCACGGATCTTATCAGCATCTGTTTCGCTCAATTCTCCATCCTCCATCATTTCAGCCATTTCTTTTTGAAGGTCTTTGATACCTTCTGCCATTGAGTCTGTAAGCATTCCTTGAAGTATAGCATTCCTAAGCATCTCCTCAATATCTTCGGAAAAGTCTTCAAAATCCTTTTTACCTTCTAAAACACCTTTGCGAATTGTATCTGCTATTCCATTAACTGTACTACCAGTCATAGCTTCATAATAAGCTTGCTGAGTTTCCTCAATAGCTCCTTGGACATCTTTAAGCTCCTCCTTTAGCTTTTTCAGTTCTTCAAACCAAACAAGTGTATCACCTTCGAGTTTGTTTTCACTATAAAGCTTTTCAAGATCATCATAATCCAACCCCATTAAATCACCCCATGTTGTTTTGGTTGTAGATCTCCAAAAGCTTTTAGACCTCCAACGATCAACTATATAACTTCCATTGTTTTGAAGGTTCTCAAGTTGTTCATTGATTTGTTTTTCTATTTCAGGAATTTGCTTCTGCAGCTCATCTAATTCCTTTTGATAGTTACTAGCCTCAAACCCTGATCGGTTAATACTATCAAATCTTCGTTGACGCAAAAGAGCTTGATACTCTAACTCACCACGGTACACATCCATTTGCCATTTTCTAAACTCCTGATATGCTCTTTTTTGCTGAGCTACAATACCACCCCATATTTGAGCAATTGCACCTGCCACTTCTAGACCCGCTCCAATAGCTTCCATTGTTGAATTGCCACCTGCAGCTCCAGAATCCTTTATTCCTTTTCCAAGATCAGAAACTGTTTTACTTACTAGTTCAACTATCCTTAAACCTTCACCTAATATTCCAAACAACTGGGACATTTCGGGATTGATATCTGATAACCCGTTAGAGATATTTATAAATTGATCTCCTATAAAACCTAAGTCTTGCCCAATGGCTCCAATACGATCTAAACTTAATGAAGCGAGGCGATTTTCTAGCAAACCTATTTCAACATCTATTTCTGCCACATTTTTCACAAACTCCTTAATTGCATCTCCATTTTTATCAGTCAAAGACTTTTTATCATCTTTAAGCTGATTTATTCTAGCTCTTGTTTGTTCTAATTGGCTATCTATAATTGCTGTTGCGCCAACTCCAATATTTCGACCGTTTTGTGCGAAAGGGAGTTTATTAGTTAAGTCTTTGATTATCTCATTTACCGCTTGTCGTTGCTCTTGAGATATGTTCTTGTTCGCTTCTAAGAACTTTGTAAGCTCTTTTATTTGCTTTTCAATTTGACTCCTAGTGGCAGTACTAATAACATCCAAAGCCCTGGTGTAATCTCCTGAGTTATTTAATAGATCAGTTGCTAATGCATCAAACTCTTTTCGCATTTCTTTTGATAAACTACCTTGTCTTTGCTTAAGCTCTTCTCCAGCATACTTAGATTGAAGGCCTAGATTCATTTTAGCATATTTCTCTTTAATAGCAAGAATATGTTGCTCAGTGGTTGCTGTTAGATTATAAAGTTCTGCATAACCTTCCCTTTCAATTTCAGCTTTATTATCTGTATACTCAATAAGCATTTGTGTAAGCATTGCATATCTGCTTTTTTGCTCTTCACTCATGTCTTTTACGTTGATTTTATCAAGTTCACTGTTTAATAAATCAATGTATTCTTGTTGGGTATTTATTAAATGAGAATATGTCTCTTTTGCATAACTTTCGCTAGTCTTGGCTTTATATGATTCATAAGACTCATAGTCTTTTTTAGCCTCTTCTAGTTGCTTTTTTAAACTATCTGTATCACTTGCATACTTAACTATTGACACTTCTTGTTGCTCTAGAGAATCTATTCGCTCTAGATCCTTTAATTCTAGTTTAGCTTTTATAGCCTCATCTCTAAGTTTAGAATATCGCTGTTCTATTTCAAGTAATGTTTTTTGCAATCCATTAAGTCTATTTTTAGCTAAAGTATCTTCAGCATTTTGAATAGCAGATAGAGCTTTTATCTTATCCTCAAAAGCTTTGGTGTTAACTTTATCTAAGTTCTTGTCATCAGGCTTTACTCTATACTTTTCAGCTAGCTCGGATGCTTTCTTTTGTAAGTCAAATGAAGCTTCAAGCATACCATTATCAGATACTTGTTGTTTTCTAAAATCTTTAAGGTTATCCTGAATAACATTACTATAACTTGATATAGCTACTAAGAACTCAGCTTCTGTAGGTAATCCTATAATACCTAGAATCTCTGTTTCAGATATATCTCTTTTAGTTTCACCTATATCAATACCTAATCCCTTCCAAATACTTTCAAATCCTTTATTTGACATATCCTGAAGTTTCTCATACCAAGTTAAATCACCTGTTGATAAGGCCATGATTTGTTCTAGTAACTTCTTTTGTTTTTCTAAAGAAATCATATAAGATGCTTCAGCCTGACTTTTTACATTCAGGTATTCAATATAGTTATCTACATTAGCAATAATCTTATTTTCAAGTTCCACATAATCTTTTACTGAACCAAGGGTAGAACCGAACTCTGAATTATAGTCATTCACTGCCTTTTTCTTATCTTGATCAGATAAAGCAACTTGCTCATTGGTTTTAGCAAGAAGTTGTAATTTGGCAATTTTATCCCCATACATTTGATTAGCTTTTTTACCAATCTCTTGGTTCCTAACAAGCTCATCAGAAGACAAACCTATTGATTTACTGATTTTATCCCAATTGGCTATTAATTCACCTATTAAAACGATTGCTACACCAATACCTGATGCTAGAAGTGCTACTTTGAATCCTTTTAAAGCCCCAGTTGACTCCCCAACAGCTTTAGCGTACAATCCTTTTAAATATGTAAGTGTTTTTGTAGCAATCGAATCTTTTCTAGCTAATTCTAATTGTATGGTCTGTAGGCCTTGTAATAAGGATAGTGTAGATGTAATCTTAACTAAGGTAAGCTCTAAGTTTTTTTGTTCATTACCAAACAAAGCACTGGCACTTTGAGCTAAGGCATAACCACTTGCAATTCCTTTAGTAGCACGAATCAAAGTGTCCAAATTACTTGATGCTGATGCAGAAAATCGAACTTCTTCATTTACTGTTGATAAAGCCCCAGCTAATTGCTTTGCTTCAGCTGACAATTCACGATATTGGCTTGTATTCTCTTTACCTTGTATGCGTAAATTTGCCATTTGTTGCACTAGGTCTGCAAGTTGTCCTTTTAAACCTTTAACGCTTTCAACGGCTTCTGTTGTAATAGCATTTCCTAATTCATCAAAACCTGTTTTACCTGCTGAGTTAAACTGTTTAATCCTATTTTCTAGATCTTCAATATTTCTATTAAGCGTAACTATGTTTTTTGCATCAGTTTCAGTTGACAATTGGTCTTTAAACACTATTAAAGCATCTGTCATTTGACTTATTGAATTACCAGTAGCATCATATTTCTCTACATTTCTACCAAGTAGTTGATTAGCTGAATTGATATCCTCTTGGATGGATAATAAAGCATCATTATCTCCTAAACTATTTAATCGTGCATTAACAAAATCAATAACAATCTCTAATTGTTCAAATTCATTATCTACTTTATTAATTCTATCGGATAGCAGCTCTAACTCTTCTGAAGAAGCAAAAGAAGGAGTGAATGTTTTATCTGAGATACTGTCTATTAAGCGTCCAGCTTCTTCTAACTTAACAGTGTTTATCGTAATTGATTCTTTAGCGTTTGCTTTACTTATTAAGTTTTCAAGAGACTGTGTTAACTCTTTTATTTTGAATTCATAAACACTAATCTGTGTTGGATCAGTCGCTGATTGCATCATTTCTTTAAGGCCACTTATAGAGTTAGTATAAGTATCATACGCACGTTGCTGCTCTTTAGTTAGCTTAACATTAAGAGCCATAGCGTTACTAGCCTCAAGTTGAGTATTAATATAGTCCCTAAAGTTATTTTCAGCTCTTAATACTGTGTTATCAATCCCTTCTAAACCTTTTTGTACTTGACTTGCTTGCTCAAGTAATTCGGGTGAATTAATAATAAATTCTAACTCTATTGGCTCTTCGTTCATAACTAAAATTTTACATACCAAACCACGATGCTAATTCTTCATCGGATTCAAATTCTTTTACTTGTTTTATACTTTTTTTGACTTTAGGCGCATCTGCCAACATAATAGTAAGTTCTATTAGGGTGCATTGAAGAATTTCTTTTTTTGACCAACCTGTTTTTTCAGCAAAAAGGTAGATTAGTCCAAAGACGCTATGGAAGCTTTCACTTGTTAACTCGTCTTCTGATCTTGACTCAGATTCATCGGAGTTGTAATCTTCATCGCTCTGATTGATCTGATAGTACTCATAAAATCCTCTATGCCTGAATAAAGAATTGAGATCTTTAATAAATAACTAACTTCTTTGGAGCTTAATCTAGTCCGTATGATATAGCTAAGTATAGGAGATAACCAGTATAGATAATCTTTATCCAACATTGCATAAGCAACTATCCTAGATACCTTCTTTCGATGTTTTAATAGTAAATCATAAGCCTGAGCTACAGTTAATTCTTTCGATGGATCAATATCCATTAAACTAAATAGTCTACTTATTTTTAGAAGCGTTGATAACTTCAAGTCTTTTATCTCCAAGTTTATTTTACGTACAATAAACAAAGTGATTACCTGTAAAAAAAGAGGTGCAGGTATTGGTACCTTAACACCTCTTTTAAGTAATATATTTGCTGCTTTTAATTCCTGATCCATATTATGGAGTTTTAGTTCCAATCAAAACAGGAGACTTACCAGCACCAGGAGACATTGGCTTTAACGTTACCTCTAATAGAGCCATGCCATCATGAATAAACTTTGCATTATATTTAGTCGTTACTCTACATTTAGGAAAATGGAATGGCATACCCGTATTTGTGATTAGTTCGATAGCTAAATAAATGCTTTCAGTATTAGTACTTTCTGCGTACTGCCCATTAACTATAGTACCACCTTTTAGCTTAACTAATGTTTCAGGAGAATAATCAAAAGTTGAAAATTTTATTTGTTTTGCTCCTTTTTGGACGAAGATCTCGATAGGATCCTCTTCCTGATCACAATACTCTTCAGTAATTTGAGGATCATCCTCTGTAAATTCAACGGAGTTCTTATAAGTTCTACACAATTCTTCTAATTGTTCTGGCATCGATCCATCCGCTGTCACTTCTCCAGCATTCAAGACCTTTAATCCGTATGTTCTTTTTTCAGACATTTTAAATACTCTTTAAATTATGTTTAATGATTTTACTTTTCTTCAGCCTCAATAGTTTCTGAGTCCTGTGAACTACCATCTCCTGGACTAGATTGCTCTTCATCAGTTGATGTGTTCGTGCCTTCTTCAGTAGCTTCTTTATGATTCTCTATTTCAGATTCCTTTTCCACAATAGCTTGCCTCAATTTCTCTAGGCCCATATTGTAGCGAGGCTTATTATTATAGAGCTTTTCATATTTTTCAGACAACTGTATTCGCTCATTATCTACTTCCTTAGATTCTACCTTAATAGCATCGTTTGTTTTTCTTTGATAGAAGTACACCGATTTATTCTTTTGTAAATTAGAATGAGAAATTGCTCTTTCTTTATCCGTGAAACCTTGACCATCTGTT
The DNA here is from genome assembly GCF_054871685.1 of Myroides sp. LJL116. NCBI lineage: Bacteria > Pseudomonadati > Bacteroidota > Flavobacteriia > Flavobacteriales > Flavobacteriaceae > Myroides > Myroides sp. LJL116. The sequence continues at coordinate 14,633 of NZ_JBTXLR010000003.1, read as the reverse complement.
GTCAAGTGAATTGCATCAAGATTATGAATACGCATCATTTCTTGTGCTTTGTCTTCTAGTTCTTCTCTTGTTTTCATCTTTAAAAATTAAGTACGTTGTAGTTAAGCCCTACACCGATATAGGGTTGAGTTACGAGTTGATTATTATTAATAGCTACTGCATAACCTGTCGATACTCCTATGCCAAACCTTCGTTGTGACTTTTCTTGTAGTGTGAAAGAATTAAGTCCTTTTATTGTGACTCGTGGATCATCTGAGTATATATCTATATAACTCTCTTTAGGACCTAAAATCCATGTCCTTTTACTATATCTTGCTACGTTTAGTTTAACTTTGTAGTTTAGATCTAGTAGTTGCTCTTGAGGCTTGTATAACAGAGATAAATACTTGTCTTGATAAGTTACAGTACCATCTTCTTGGTTCACGAGCTTTAGGGTAGCATCCAGTTCTGCATTTACTTTTGTTACCTGTTTTATCTGAGATATAGATATTTGTAAAGCCGTAGCCAAAGAATCTGCATATTGACTAGTTATTGCTAGTCGCTTTTCTAATTCTGTATCCTTTATTTTCTTTTCGATGAAAACAGTATGTTTAATGCTATCTCTGATGTACTCTTTTACCACTTCATTTTTACCTGAAGAAGTAAGAAGTTCTTTGTATTGCACTTGTCGCACTTTATTCTCATTATATTGCTTAAGCGCAAATACACAGAGTGTGATTGATATACAAGTCAGTACTATAATTATCAAGTTTTTCATTTTAATATCTTGTTAACGTATTGTAAGGTTTTATACCTATATAAACTATCTGTGACAGTCTGTTGTTCTTCTAACTTGATTGCTTTTTCTTTATAGAAAATCATATTTTCATAAAGCAAGATTCGATCTTGTCGTTCTTGAAGAATAAGGCTGTATAATTGCTTTCTTTCTGCTTCACAATCATCGACACTTTCCTCTCGTTTATAAAATACACTGATCAGCATACCTCCGAATAACACTAATAATCCTATCAAAAATGCAATCATAACAGCCTTAGGATATTTTTGGATTTCTTCTATAGAAAAAGGCTTGGGTAATTCAGGAGTTGGTTTCATGCTATAAATTGATTTCTTTAAGCCAGTCTGTTACTTCAAAGGATGGACATTCTTTTGTCCATTCATTAGGAGTGATGATCCCATCCCCATTTAGATCGGGGCTAAGGTCCCTATGTCCAACTATTTTAGCATTTGGGAATAACTGTTTTGCTTTTCTAACTTCTTGTTCTAAAGCTGTCTTTTGCGCTTGTGTTCTATTATCTAAACCTCCTTGGCCTCCAATATAACTAATGTGATAAGCTCTCGAATTAAACCCTTGGACACCATTAGTTATCTTATCAGGAGTAGCGAGTGTAACTACATTACCATTAGCCTCTATTAGTTTATGGTATCCTGGAGACTTCCAACCAAGTGTGTTCCTCCAAAAGTTTTTGATAACTTCTACACTTTGAGTTTGTGGTGCACCTGTACAATGCACCACAATTAAGTCAACCTGCCTCATTAAACACTCATTGCTTGCATTAACACACCAACTCCCTCATAACCTTTACGTCTTGCACGTCCACCACAACGAACCAAGAAGGAATAAATATCCCCGTAGTATGTTGGGTCTCCAATATTTTCAAAAGCTTCAGTAGTTCCTATTGCTTTCTCAAGAGTTAGAGAGTTCCAGAATAAGCATCCTTCAGAGTCGTTAGCCTCGTTAACCGAACCGAATGCTTTAAATGTTTTGTCTTCTCCTAAAATATATACGCTTGAACGTTCTAAGATTTGCCACCCTTGAACCTTATATATTACCCCAGCTCTTCTCTCAGCTTCTGATGTAGCTTGCATGTAAGTTGCAGTAGTAGGAGAATCAGCAGGAAACATTTGTGCGACAGCATCTGGAGTAAGAAGTGCAAACATCTTACCTTCTGTCCAAGCTTTTTGCTTCATCATGAAAGTCTTCATAGTTTGAAGATCCTTCAAAGAATAAGCTTTTCGCTTACCAGTTGCTCCAGACAAAGTTGCGTCTACTATAATAGAAGAATCTGTAAGGATAATATTGCTTTTTGGCAGCTCTTTACTATCTCCAACAGGTGATACGACAAAATTTGTTAACATCCCTTCTGCTACCTCTTCACTTAAGTTGGCTACATCTTGATCTAAAATACTTCTGCGTTTTTCGTATGATAACTCCTTAGTATCAGCATTAGAGATTCTAACAGGATCTGTAGTATACTCATCGATTTGATAGAGAACTTCTGAATCTTTTCTTTCTTGTACTTGTGCAGGTAGAGAGCTTCTGTTTTTCACTACTTTACTTGGCGCACCTGCTTGTGGTAGATGTACAATTCTACCATTAATAATATTGTCAGAAGACACATCACTTACGTGGTTAAGAAAAGAATTGTCTTCTAATAACTTCTCCTGTATCGTCTCTGCCCATACTTCAACTTGTAATCCCATCTTGTATTGTATTTAATTATTGATTAGGTTCTTTTCCAAAATGCATTTTAAAACGCTCTTTAAAATACTCTGGGTGATCTGATTTAAGAGTCATTAAATACCCTCCTTTATCCAATTCACTCCAACTCATTTTATCAAATGAGGATAATGTAGCTTGTTTTGTCTCTAGCTTATCAGCAATGTTCTTACGTTTTGGTAATGCCTTTAATAACTTTGTACCTTGGGCAAACCCTGAAGTAGCTACCATTTCCTCAATTGGTTTACGTCCTTGTTCATCAAGTCTACCATCCTTGACTGCGGATTCAAGCTCTTGATCGAACTCAGCCTTAAGTTGAAGCTCTTTCTCTTGAACTAATTTTTCGTTTGCTGATTTTAAGGCAATTACTTCTTGTCCTTTAGCTGTTAGTTTTAACTCTAAATCTTTTACTGCGCCTAAGACATCTGTTTCGGACGCGCTATCACTTAATTGTAGGTGTTTAATTACTTCCTTCATTACTTGTGGTTTATTTATGGTTCTATTTTGTGCAGATAAACACAACTCATTTATTTGTTCTTTACTCAGTGCTTTTCCTTTTTGATCATATAGAACTATAGTATTAGCATTGGATGGAACTGCTACGAAACTAATCTCCTTTAATTCACATTTAATCAAGACTAATTCCCCATCTATCAGGACAAAGTCTTCATCTCTAAAGTCGAATCCCATCGAGGTTCCTACAATAACTCCAGCGTTAATCTTTCGGATTACCTCTAACCCATCTTTATCTTGAGTGTCAAATTCAGGAGTACCTGTGAACAGGTGTCCTTTGAATTTTAAGTCCTTCCAAAGCCCTAATACATCTTTTGTATTATTCTTATGATCATTTAAGCAAATAGGATTACCCATGAATCTTTCTAGGGATATTCCTGTATTAAGGATTTTAAACCCATAATTATTTATTTTATTCTCGTCATTTAAGACATACGGCTTGCTCATCTCTTTTGTCTTTTCCCTTGTTTGTTGATGCAAATATTTAGCGAAAAAAACACTCTCAAAAGTTGGCAATCTATGATACCCTAAATCCAAGGGTATCATACTCTGAATATTGGGGTATCATACTTTATCAGCTTTCACACACCTACTTATTACAGCACTTTTGTAAAAAAATAAGAGAGTATGGCAAGAATGACAAAAGAGGAACAGGAGAAAAAAAAGGAACATGCAAAGCTGTTGTACATCAAAGAAAACATCGATTCCCAAAAGGAAATTGCTGATCGCGTTGGAGTCTCTGAACGCACAATTTCTAGATGGATAGATCAAGAAGCTTGGAGAAAGCTTAAAAGAAATATTCTTCTTACTAGAGAAGAACAGATGATCAACCTAATGGATGAACTCGCAGAGATAAACGAATCAATTAAGAACAAGAAAGAAGGAGCACGTTTCGCAGATCACAAAGAAGCTCAGGTTCGTCGGCAGCTAGTTAAGGATATCAAAGACCTTGAAACAAAAGCAATGCTTCCAGAGATTATCAATTCACTTACACAGTTCTTAGACTTTGTAAGAAGGCAAGATATTGATGATACTAAGCTGTTAGCAGGTTATGTTGATCACTTTATTAAAGAAAAACTTAGAGGATGATACCAGTAACTAGAATGCAGTCAAGAGAAGATAAGGTCGCACTAGACTTCTGGACCGAATATTACAAGTCTTTACAAAATACAGAAGTTGTAGACTCATCTGAACCTGAAGAAGAAAAAAGAAAGCGTATTAATCGCCTTGAAGCTGACCCTGAAGAGTGGTTTAAATACTATTTCGAAAAGTATTGCACTGCTGAACCAATGCCATTCCATAAGAAATCAACCAAAAGAGTTATAGGTAATCCTGAATGGTACGAAGTACGTCCTTGGTCTAGGGAGATGTCTAAAAGTGGACGAACAATGCTTGAGATGCTATATCTGCATTGCACAGGTAAAAAGCGATTCACGTTCATGATTTCCGCAACTAAAGATGCAGCTGAGAGATTATTAAAACCTTATAAATTGGCTTTTGAAAAAAACCCTAGGCTAAGAAATGATTACGGTGACCAGGTATCTTATGGTAGTTGGACATCAAGCGATTTTACAACAAAAATGGGTTCAAGGTTTATTGCTGTAGGTGCAGGACAAGCCCCACGTGGTGCAAGGGAGGAAGAGTTAAGACCTGACTCTATTATTATGGATGACTTTGATACAGATGAGGAATGTCGCAACCCTGATTTGATTGATAATAAATGGAAGTGGTTTGAACAAGCTGTGTATGGTACCAGGTCTATTTCTAATCCAATGTTAGTTATTTTCAATGGAAACATAATAGCAGAAAACTGCTGTATTAAAAAAGCCATGGAAGTAGCTGACTTCTTTGAAATAGTTAACATCAGGGATAAAGATGGGAAAAGTAGTTGGCCCACAAAAAATACTGAAGAAATGATTGACAGGGCTCTTTCCAAAATATCTAAAGAAAGTGCCCAAAAGGAATACTACAACAACCCAATAATTATGGGTAAGGTGTTTGAAAAACTAAGGTATGGTAAAATGCGCCCCATCAAAGATTACAAGTGGTTAATCGCATATACAGATCCAAGTTACAAGAAAAATGGAGATACAAAAGCTACTGCCCTCATTGGTAAATGGAAAGATGAATATCATGTTTTAAGAATGTATTGTGGACATGTGAGTACTGCACAAATGCTAGATTGGCAATATGATATTCTAAACTATGTAAACGATAGGGTTCCTGTGTATTTTATTATTGAGTGGCCATGGATTGATGACATGTTAAAACAAGAAATTAAACTAGCTAATAAAAGACATGGCATCACCCTAGCACTAAAAGCAGATGATCGTAAAAAACCAGAGAAATACTATCGAATAGAAGCAAACCTAGAGCCTTTAAACCGAAATGGCAAGCTAATATTTAACGAAGCCATTAAAGACACTGATGGGATGAAAGAAACGGAATTTCAATTTCTAGCCTTATCACCTAAATCAAGAGCTCATGATGATGCCCCTGATGGAGTTGAAGGTGGTGTTTGGAGTGCTAACAATAAAGCAAAGCAAAGTGTAGGTCCTCCTAAAATTTACAAACCAGCACAGAACCAAAAACGATATTAAAATGTATAAAGAATATTTAACTATTGAAGAGTTTAAAACTCATGCCAGAAGTGAAGAAATAAATGCCATAATTCTTGGAGATGAAACAATAGCATTAGCATCCATTGATATTGCTATTGAATTTGTTTCGAGTAAACTGATGAAGCAATATGATACAGATAAGATATTTTCAGAAATAGGAAACAAGCGAAACCCTTTAGTTCTTAAGGTTGTTAAGGATATTGCCCTTTGGGAACTTATTGGTTTAAGTAATCCTTCGATTGACTATAATGACAAGAAATTTAGATACGAAGAATCTGTTTCCTGGTTAACTGCAGTATATAAAGGGATGCCTACCAAATTACCTAGAATTGAAGAGCCTGAAGATAGATCAAGTTCTTTTTCTTGGAATTCAAATCCTAAACGAACTAATCATTACTAATTATGGCACGTACATTAAAGAATAAAAGGAACAAACTATACGGTAAAAGTTTAAAAATAAGTCAAACATTAATAGTAAAACCCCCTCAAAGGAATATTACTGGTATTGATCGATGGAAAAGCGCAATGCAACAGGCAGACAGAGGCAGAAGAGCAAATCTAATCGAATTATATGATAACCTATTAATTGATACTGTTCTTTCAGATGCAGTAGGTAAAAGGATTCGAGCAATCACTAATAGTGATATTGTATTTCAAAAAAATGGTAAAGAGATTGAACCGATAATGGACTTAATCGACACGCCAGCATTTGAAGAACTATTAGAAGAGTGTATGAAGACTAAGTTCTATGGCAAGTCAATCATTGAGCTTGATTTCACAACAGGATTTAAAATTACTTCTATCGATAGAAGACACCTAAACACTGAAACAAAACAAATACTAGTTAATCAATACGATACTAATGGTGTTAGTTACTCTGAGCACAATGATTTCATCTTAAATCTAGGAAAGGATAATGACTTAGGTATATTTCTAAACACTGCCCCACATGCTATTTTTAAGAGAAATGGTGGAGCAGACTACGCTCAATTTTGTGAGTTATTTGGAATACCAATGCTTGCAGGGTTATACGACCCAAACGACGAGGCGGGTCGTCAAGAAATGGAAAATGCCTTTGCAAATCGTGGTTCTGGAGGCTCAGTTGTTATGAGTAAAGAATCAGACATCAAAACAATTGGAAACTCACAGTCAGGAAATGTAGATATACATGACCGTTTCTTAAAGAGATGTGATGAACAGATACTAATTGGTATTGTTGGGCAAACAATGACAACCCTTGATGGTTCATCCTATTCTCAAGGGAAAGTTCATGCCGATGTAGAGAATGAAATAAATAAAGCAGATAGAAGATTTATTCAAAGAATCTTAAATTTTGAATTATTACCAAGATTAGCAAAAAGAGGGTACCCTGTGGAAGGTGGCTGGTTCTCGTTTCCTGAAAAAGAAAAAGCTCTATCAAAAAAAGAACAACTAGAAATTGCTATTGAAGTTGACAATAGAACTGAATATGGTATAGATGAAAAGTATTGGTATGAAAATTTTGGACTTCCTAAAGGTAGTCTTAAAAAGGAAAAAGCTCCTAAAGTTCTTATTGAAAAAGAAGAGCAAGAAACTGATACAGAAGAAATATCCAAAACTTCGAAAAAAACGAATAAACAAACCCTTAGTTCTAAAAAGATAAACTATAGTTTTTGGAGAAAAGTGGTTGATTTTTTTCAGCGAGCTCCTCGATAGAACTCAAACTATACGAGGAGCTTGATTGGAAAGCTCTTAATGAGAAATACAGTAATACTTGTACACATTCGCATACCCTATCTGCTAAGGAACCTGATTGGGCTGATAAATTAGCAGCTCAGTGGATGGATGTCGTAACAGGGGTATATAAGGCAAAGGGAGTTGAAAAAGATTATATCTCTAAGCCTGTTGTTCAGGCACAAGGAAAGGAGTTCTCTAAAGCAATTGATACCGAGTTCGGACTGATTGATTTTAATTCCCCTGATTATGTACTTCGAGAGACATTGAAGAAGAATACATGGGATTTCTCTATAGCTAAGAACTATAACGATAACATCAAGTTAAATAATCTATTATTAAATCCTGATGGATCTTTACGTTCATGGAATGACTTTAAACATGAAGCTCAAAAGGTTGTGGGAGACTCTATAAAGTATTTAAAAACGGAATATGACACTATAGTTGCTTCTGCTCAGATGTCTCGTATATGGCAAGATTTACAGCGTACAAAGGATATATTTCCCTTTGTGCAGATAATTGTGGTGAAAGATGGTCGCACGTCAGATACTTGTGAGTCACTTGCTGATGTGATATTTAATGTTGATGATCCATCACTTATGTATTACTGGCCTCCTAATCATTTTAATTGTAGAACTACAATTAAAAAGTTGCGTTATGGTGTACCTACTGCAAAGTATGATCTGCCGGATATACCTGAAGAGTTTAGAAACAACGTAGGAGTTACAGGACAAGTATTTACTGCTGAGAATAGTTATATATCAAATACACCTAAAGAAGTATTACTGCTTTCAGATTCTTTTTATAAAGCACAAAATGAATATGACAAGTACAATACTCCTGAGTATTACGATGTAGAGTTGAGTACTTCCAATGGAGTAAAAGCTATTCATAAAGGACACACATTTGACCCTAGAACAGGTCATTATGAAAAAGAGATTCAAAATATTCTTTATGAGAAAGGCAATAGAATTATACTGACAGATGAAAGCTCTGATGTACCAGGAAAGAAAGTTGATGGAATACTAAATGAACAGACTTTTGACATTAGTAGTATTTTAGGTGAAGGAAAAAACACTATTAAAAGAGCATTCCAGCATAGTGAAGCTAAAAAAGCAGAAGTAGCTATTATTCATTTCCCTATTACATCTAATTATTCTAAAAGTAGAGTAATACAAGGTATACGGATGTATCAAGGACAAACCAAATATCGTTTTAAAGCAATTATTATTGTTGTAGATGGAAATTACTTCTACATATAAAAAAAGCACTCTAAAATTAATTAGAATGCTTTGGCACAATGGGAGGCCTTACCCTGTCCCTCTGTGGTACAAATATACAAATTATTTAAACACCTTTTAAAAAATATTTAAATGGCTAAAAAATCAGCAGATCAGTTTGCTAAAATTCAAAATCGACTTGCTAGTACTTTGAGATCCTTACCTGAAATAATAGGTAATGAAGTTGTTAATTTCTCTTTGAATAGTTTTGAACAAGAAGCCTGGAGTGGAGATAGTCAAGAAGTATGGCCAAAAAGAAAGAATCCAACTAAATGGGGGATAAAAAGTGATACAGATAGAGCATTATTAGTTAAAACAGGAAAGCTTAAAAGATCCATACGAATCACAAGGCTAATAGAAAACCGCGTATTTGTAGGAGCTGGTGGTCCTGATATACCTTATGCTAAAGCTCATAACTATGGATTCAAGGGCTCAGTTAATCAAAAAGTTAGATCTTACAAAAGGAAGGTTCAAGGAAAAACAATTGATATTAAAGAACATAGTAGAACAATTAATCAAAATATTCCTAAAAGACAATTTATAGGAGGCGAAAAGGATTCACCTTATTTAAAAGCAAGACTTAGACGAGTAGCAATCGCTGAACTAAGAAAGATATTCAAATAACAATGGAAAAATTATATTTAAAACTTCAGGAGCTCCTATCACAAGTAGGCATAGAATATATTGATCTAGATATGGGACAACTAAATGAAGAGGTCCCACCATTAACTTATCCCGCTTGCCTTATCGACATATCATTACCAGATTGTAGCGATATACATTTAGACATACAATCAGTAAAGGCATTATTTACTATAAAAGTAATAACAAAAGCTTTAGGAGAAACAAATTCATTGACTCCGATTGGAGTTAGAGAAAAATCACTTGATTATTTGCGTCTTCAAGATAAAGTATATGAAAAACTACAGGGATACAATGATGAAAGTTTTTATTCTTTTAGTCGAAAGAGTGTTCAACCATCTAGTATTAGAAAAGGTTTAAAGATATCTGTCCTGACCTTTGAGACATCTTACCATGATTATACTGCCAGTTCATAGAGGGATAAGTATCCCTGAGGTCATTCACGGTAATGGATTTTAGTTCTATAGCTGTAATTTGATCTGATTGCTGGGCAAGTAAATCTGCTATTCTTGACTGTGATATAAAAAACTCTGACTCTAGCAGTTCTAACACTCTAGAGAATTTAAGATCATTAAGAGTAGAATAGAAGTAGAAGCGAGCAACCAATTGTTGGTTTCGCCTCTGTATTAGACCCTCATTTCGGCCCTTCTTCACATTATGTACTAACATACTACTCATAGCACAAAAATAACAAACCCCGACATGTTAAACAAGTCGGGGTTTGTTATTAAAAATCACTATCAGATTGTTTATACATAGATTGTATAAAGCTGTCTTGATACATTTTTAAATCATTAAAAGCTTCAATAGAGCCTGAATCAACATTGTCGAGCATTGATGGAACTAGAGGTATTCTTATAGAAGTTAAGAAGCTCTTTTCAAGATCACTAAAAATAAGTCTATATTTTCCATCTTTCACTATTATTTTTCCAATAAAATAAACAGTCACTACTCCATGTCTATTGTAAATTTTCTTTTTCCTTATTTCTTCTATAACTACATAGCTTTCCGATTTAGCACTAAAAAGGATTTCTCCACTAGATTCATCCTTACTTAAAATTTCTGTGTTTGCATCTCTATTTTTAGACACTACCCAATCTAATGCATTACTATACAATATCTCTTTGTCATGAATAGTTTTTACTATTGTATCTAGCTTATACATTCCAGAAATTTCATCTCTTGTTAGTTTTTGGCTATAAGATTTTATACTGAATAGCACTAAACTAAAGAAAAAAAATAGTCTCATTAATTACTGTTTATTGTTATTGAAATATCTCTTTGTATTTTTTCAGGATTATCAAATAAAACATTTTGGTCGATTTCTCGATGCTTTTCTTCAATGAAATATATTATGTTTTTTAAATCCCTTCTTAAATCATATAAATCAATTGAAATTTTTTTATGATCATTTTTTATTTTTTCAATTGTAGTAAGAGTAAGGCCAATGATATTATATTTATTATAAAAACTATCAATACTTTTATTAAGCACAGGAGACCATTGATATGATTTTCCAGAAATAAAACCTGTAGTTATGATAACTAAATGTCCAACTAATTTATCTTCCTCATTAAAATAGACACCTTGTTCATTTGCTTTACAGAAACTTAAACTCCCAAAATACTGTCCATTGATTTTATTAAATTCTTCTATTCTTTCTTCCAAATGATGAAATGTGTTCCTAATTGATCTAGGGCTTCTATTTAATTCCGACTCTTGATTATAATAAGCAACAGATATCTTATCCAGTAAGCTATATATTTTATCGGCATAATCAATAATATTCCATGCGAAACTTAGTAAAACAGAGTGATCTTGATAGGTATCTTCTTCTAATTTTTTCTTTATATTTTCATGTATAGAGTCATAATTAAAATCTATCACTTTATAATATGAGATTATCAATGAAATTTCTTCTAAGTAATAATAATCCAACTTAGAGTTTCTATAAAATAAGCAAGATTCAGAGTTTAATAACATAATTAGTCTATAAATTTAATTAAATCAAAAGGAACCTCTATTATAAATCCTTCATTATCTTCTATTAATCCGAAAGAAATATCGCTACCTATCTTGTCTTTTTTAATAATCCACTGATGAAAAAAACCCTCAAATATTGATCCTTTATTTGAGTATTCTATTTTACGTAATGTATTCATATAATAAAAAATATAAGTTATTTCTCAAAAATAAACATAAAATCCTTGACAAGGTTATAAAAGCAAAAAAGAGTTAACCACATAAGCAGCTAACTCTTATTTATTAATACTCATTCTCGAAGTACCTGCCATTAATATAACGGCTCAAATGAGCTTTACCAATCTTCTTTGAAGCTAAATACTCCTCGTATGGCTTAAGCCCCTGAAAACACTTTAAAATATCAATTTCTGAAAGCTTATTATAAGCTTTTATTGCATCTTGTTTTGAAACTTTATATCCATACATTTCCCATAAAGCCTCAAAACTCAAATCTGCTGGAGCTTTTTCAACTTTAAACTTCTTTCTCATTTTAAGGTCTTGTACCCAGTTCTTCTTTAAACTATCCTCAGTCTCTGGAAAACGTGAACTATATAACCATGTGATTTGGGCTTCATTAAGTAATTGATTCTTTTCGAAAGCTACTAAGACACCATTCAAATCGTACTTAAATATAAACTCAAGGCCAATATCTAACCCTTTTACCTTATATATTGTTAGCATAACTTTTGATCTAATTGATTAACAACTTTGTTTAAAAGGGTAAAATGCAGGTGGTTTTCCGTTTCTACATATGGTATTATAACAAGCAATAATTCTTTGAATGCATATGCCTGGTAATATTTTAATTTTACTGAATGATTCTTTTTTGCATTGAACAGATCTGACTGCCTAGATATCTTCTTAAACATGTTGTCAAACCTATCAGTTAACTCATATCCAATAGTCACCCATACTTTTGATAAGCCACTTTCTACCTTTAATTGGTTTACATTAGAAAACCATCTAGATAGGGCCCATAATGTATCGTTATTTATCTTTAGTTTAATATCCATAATTAAGATTGTTTATTCCTTTTTCTTAAATCTTCCTTTACTAAATCATCTATAGTTACTCCTAGATAATCACTGATCTTTACTAAGAGCCATAAAGGAGGTTCTGATGCCCCTTCTTCATATTTAGCATATCGTACACGGGTAATATCTAATTTTTCTGCGAGTTCCTTTTGTGATAATTCGAGTCTATACCTCTCACATCGTAAATTAAAAGCTAACCTCATGTCTCAACTATTCTATTTATAACACTACCGCATTGATCACATACAACTATTACCTGTTCAACGGTACAAGCTCTTTCCAAGACTACTCCATATTTCACTCCTGTATGCTTACAATTTTTCTTATTTACTAATCTAATTTGAAGACATCGTATAACTAGAACCGCTATAATAAATAAGATAATAAACACCCCTATAGAGAAGGAGATCCAGTGTAATATATTTTGAACTACTTCCATTTCTTTTGTACCATTTTTTCTAAAGCCGATATTACTCTACTAAGCTCTAATTGATTCATTTTTTTCAAAGGCTTCTGAACTGGACTTCTATCACTTTTAAGCCATTGACCTAATTTATTAATATCAGCTACATCTCTACCTTTTACTTCTGTAACCATACCAAGCTGTCTTAATAGACTTAATATATACTTATGTTTAGAGTTGTTATTATCGAAGTACCCCCAACTATTATCGGCATTAGCTTTAACACTTTTTGCTCCTTGAGCTACAAGTATTTTATTTGCTTGATCAAAAGACAAGTCATTTAGACTTGTCTTATTATTATCTGAAGTAGCCCATTGGACTAGCTCCTCTTTTATATTCACATCGAACTTACAGTTCTTACGAATAGCTCTCTTCTGTTCTTTTGTTGCTGTCATAACTTTCAAAATAATTTTCTAATGGACACTTGATTGGAATTGGAATACTAACTTTGTAATGCTTTATTTCACCATGGAATGTCATTAATAAAAAATCCTCAGGATGATCATCTACGTCTTCTTCATTTTCTTTATCAATGGATTCATTTTGTTCCTGAATAGTATGGTAAACACATATTGCACAATAAATTTCATCCCCTTTATAAGACTTCATTAATACTTTATACTCACACTCGTTACAATCCTTAATAACTTTAGCTATTTTTATTACACTCATACCTAAGAATTTTTAATAGAATCATAAAAGTGTAATGCTTTAGATATTTTTGTAGCTGTTTCTTTAGCATGTTGTTTAGCTTTTATTGGTTCTCCAAGAGCTATAAACACAACTGAAACAGGTGTTTTATTCATATCATTTTTCTTAATTAAATATGCCCCGTAACCTGTCCAGCTTATTGGATCATATTCAACTATATACTTTTTCTTTGCCATACCTATCTAATTGAAAAACTAAACTCCATTCTTTTTTCTATTCCTGGTTCAAACTCTACCATTTTATAGCCTCTGGCATACATGCTAGTTCTAATATCTACTATAGCATTTTCAATGATATCCATTCCCTCATTAAAGAGGGGTGATTTAGCAACATCCCTTTTCTCATTTAACTTACGCACTAGTTTAGGATTATAATTACCCTGAACATCTGTCTTTAAAAATGTATTTAAGAAAGACATCATTATTTGCTCATTTTCATCATCACTTGCCAAAGAGCTCATATATTCTTTAATCTTGACTATCCCTTCAGACTCAGTTCCATCGAAAGAAGGTTTAATATTCCAACCTATTTTAATAGATGCAGATCCATCTTTCTTAGTAAAAGTATGTGAATCCTGGTCTCTTTTCTTATTCCCATAAGTTTCAACTCTAGAGTCGATAATAGAGTTTGCATCATTAAATAAATGAATAATTGCATCATTTGAAAGTGATTGAATATTTACAAATTTATCTATATGAGTATCTACAATTCCTTCTGTTAAATCAGCAAGTATAGCAATGTTGTTTTTTCTCTGTTCAGCTTCTTTTAATTGTTTTTCTAATAATTGACGCTCTAATTCTTTGATTTCTGATAGACTTAAGTCTGTTAATTTTATCTGTTGCATATCTGTTTTTTTAAATGTGTTATTACTAATTGTTGGATTGGATCTACATATTGTAATCGGTAAATAAGAATACACAATTTTTGGCAATTAGAAATGCAGCATTTTTGGCAACAAGACTGCACAACTTTTGCAAGAATAATTACATAGTTCATCTTTTGGGGCTTACGCCCCAAAAGAAAATATAATCTTTGTTTTAAACCAAAAAGACAAAGAAAATATGAACCAATATTATTCTAAAATTATTATGTACAAAGAAGTTCATCAAATGAAACGAGAAGGATTTTCCATCCGTT